>CAZSUQ010000538.1:0-4387 GCA_964609935.1 uncultured Thermodesulfobacteriota bacterium
GGGCCTGCACCCGTTCGCCGAAATGCTTCTCCTCCCCCCATCTTTCCTCTATCCGCTTCAAGCCCTCCAGGCCTGTCCCCCTCCTTTCCCGGAAAAAGGCAAGCGCCCCCTGCCTGCCCACAAAGGTGGCAACGCCTTCGTTAAAGGAGCCCTGGTCCTTCAGAAAAATCGTCCGGTGAACCATCTCGTGGAGGATGATCTCCACCAGGGCGGCCTCGGAGTATCTCAGCAGGGACGAGAAGATGGGATCCCTGAACCAGCCCAGTGTACTGTAAGCGGCCACCGGACGCAGATACGTGTCATACCCCTTTTCCTTCATCCTCTCCTCTTCCCGGACGGCTCGCTCCTTCTCGAAAAAGCCCTTGTAGGGGAGGCAGCCGACGATGGGAAAGCACCATGGATAGGCCTCCAGGGCCAGTTTCGGGCTGACGGTCAGGTTGAAGGCCACAGGGGGTGTCTGGACATCGAAAAAATCCGTGTAGTTCTTCGAGGATGCAAGCCCCAGTGAGCTCTCGCCGAAGGCTTTTGCCTCGAGAACGAGGAGGATCTTCTCTCTCTGTTCCGGTGACAGGAGATCTGTCTGGAGCAGTTTTTCAACGGGTTCTCGCCCCCAGAGGATCTCCAGTTGCCCTTTGCCGAGATGAACCAGGTAACCAAGGGAACACCCGGCCAGCAGTCCGGCTGCCAGAAGCACTCCCCCGGCAAGGGAGGCGTAACGCAGCCCCCTTCTATGTGTTGCCTTTCCCGGTATGCTGGCCATGATTCGAATGTCCTCGTCACCACGAATGGAGGGGCTCCCCCGGCAGCAAAAGAAACCTCAAAGATAGTCGGCGTTCCAAGGAGTGTCAACGGCAGGCCCTTTTACGGGCCCTTTTAGCGGATCGTTTGTATTTTCCTCAGTCGGGTGATAGGTTATGCGCGCCATGATTCAGATAAACAAACTCAAGAAAAACGAAGCCGTTAAAGGCAGACTCCTCGTTGCAGAGATCCACCTGTCCCACACCAAGGAAGGGAAGCCCTTTCTCAAGCTCGCCCTCATGAATCGAACAGGCAGGATCGAGGGCATTCTCTGGGAAAAAGCGGAGCAGGCATTCCGGGCCGTCCGGCAGGGATGGCTCGTTGAAGTCCAGGGATCCGTGGGGATCTACCAGCAGGAACCCCAGATCAAGCTGCAGGCAATCTCCCCTGTACCGGAAGAGGAACAGGACCTGAGTGGATTCCTGCCGTCCTCTTCAAGAAGCAAGAAAGAGATGAAGGATGAAATCCATCGGGTCATAGGGGAAATCAGGAACCCCTTCCTCCGACGTCTCCTGGAGGACATCTTTCGAGACCCGGACGTATGGGACGCTTTTTCCAGGGCCCCTGCCGCAAAAGGCATGCACCACGCATTCCTGGGCGGACTCCTGGAGCACAGCCTCTCCCTGGTCCGCCTGGTCCAGCTCGCTTTGAAGAACTATCCCTTCCTGGACCAGGACCTCATGATCGCCGGAGCCCTTCTTCACGACCTCGGCAAGGCCCGGGAGCTTTCCCCGGAACTCGGCTTTGACTACACGGACGAGGGGAGACTGCTGGGGCACATCCTCATTGGACTGGCGTTGATCGAAAAGAAAATCTCCGCGATTCCGGAGTTCCCCGGACCCCTTGCCACGAACCTGAAACACATCGTGGCCAGCCATCACGGAGAACTGGAATTCGGCTCCCCCAAGCAACCCGTGACCCTGGAGGCCTGTTGCCTGCACATGCTCGACAGCCTGGATGCAAAACTGCTGGGCATCCATGAGTACATGAAGAAGGAGGCTCAGGGCAACAAGCAGTGGACCCCCTTTCATCGTGTTCATCAGCGATTCTTTTACATCCCGGAATCGCTTCGACAGGAGGCCGGGCCCGGGGAGGGAGAAACGGAAAGCGTTCAGGCATCCACGCCGGATCTCTTCGGAAGTGCGAAAGAGGATGAATGAGGCTCTGGGCTAGGCGTTCGGGATGAAAATCTGGAGCGTGACGCCCTCTCCGGGTCGGTTCAGGACCCGGATATCTCCGCCGTGATTCTCCACGATTCTGTGCGCCATGGTGAGCCCCAGACCGGTACCCCAGTGCTTGGTGGTGTAAAAGGGGTTGAAGATATTTTCCACTTCCTCTGAAGGGATCCCGCCCCCGGTGTCGCTGACCTCGATCCACAAAATCCGCCCCTCAACTCCACTCTCCAGCCGGGTCTTCACACGCAGGGTCCCCTGATCGCCCATGGCCTCTTTCGCATTGCTGAAAAGGTTGTAGAGAGCGACTTCGAGCTGATCGGGGTCCGCGCTGGGAAGAGGTTCCTTCATCTCTGAATACTCTGTTTCGATCTTGATTCCGCTTGAGGTTCCATTTTCAAAAACCAGGGAGAGCGCCCTCTCGACCAGGACATTGATGTCCACCTCCAGACGCTTGCAATCCATCCCGATATGGAAACCGGGCACATCCTTGAGGATCTTTTCCAGCTTTTCGGTTTCACTCTGGATGATCTGCACATAAAAGCGCGTGGACTCGGGGATTCGGTTGCCCTTGGACATCCGTTTTGCCGCCGCACCGATGGCCAGCAGCGGATTCCGAAACTGGTGCCCCAAGCCTGAGACCATCTCGCCGAGGGCCTCGAACTTCTCCCTCTTCACGATCTCATCCTGTGCTTTTCGAATGCTGAGGTTCGCCTCTTCGAGGTTGTTGTACAACCTGGCGTTCACAATGGCCGGTGTGATCTGATGGGCGATCATGGTCAACAGGTCCAGGTCCTCCTTCCGGAACCGGTTCTTCCGATCCCGGAATTTGCTCTTTCGATCGAAGAGGACGAACAGCCCCATGTTCTCTCCCTTGTGGGAGATGGGGGCAGCGATGAGGGAACCGATCCAGCGAATGCCCAGGTGCCTGCTCATGGGGTCGTTTCGCAGGTCACGGATCATGGTGGGCCGGTTCTCGTCCATGAGGATCTTCACAAGCCTATCCACGGCGTGCTGTTCGTTCTCCGGCAGGTCCGTGGGAAGCGTCCGGGTTCCCCGTTCCATGTCCCGTACCCCGATCGCATGACGGGTGAGTTGTATCACCCCCCCAACCGCTTGAAGATGATCGAGTACGAAATTCATCGTACGGTCAAGGATCGCCTGCAGTGCGAGAGAAGAAGAGGAAACACGGCTGATGGCGTTGACAATGGCCAGGGTCTGTCCTCTCTGATGCAATCTTTCCGAGAAGACGCTGGAAAAGTAACCCGTCAGGTAAAAGAACATGACGCTCAAAAGAGGTAAAAACACGCGTTCGCGGGGCCCCAGTTCAAGATCCCAGATGGTGTGCCTGGCAATCATCCCCGAATCCTCCAGCAAGAGGAGCCCGAGATAGAAGAACGCGGAGAGCGTGGCAAGAACAAAGCTGTCCCTTCTCTGCGCCATCATGCTCGTGGAGAGGATCACGAGACAGTAGGTAAAGGAGAAGAGGAAGGCCTGTTCTCCCCCCAGAAAATGAATGGCAAGGGTGATCAGCATCAGGTCGGTAATCCAGCGGAGATAGGCCTGCAGGACGTTTCTCCCATACCTCCTCAGGAAAAACGCATAGACCGGGTGGCTGATGATCTCGATCCCGCAAAGGATCATGAGTGCCCGGGTGACATCCGACGGCAGAAGATCCACGTGCCAGAGGACGTAAAAGACGACAACGAGGGTGAAGGCCACTGCGACGCGTGCCCTGAGGCGGGGCTCGCGTAAGCCCTGACGTTTTTCCTCGCTCAACAACAAGGGGCTGTTTTCAATGTTTTGCGATGTGGAAACGGCACTGCGTTCCATGGTTCAACCCAGTAAAGAGAAAAGGCAGGGATCCTTCCTCGGGTCCACGGATTCATCCCTACCTATCTGATCGGTCGAATTTTGAATTCGCTGTAAGAATTTCCTTCTTTCGGGGGGGTGCGTTTTCTATTTCAATAGAATACACAGAATAATTAGAACCTTCTATATTATAACACAAGTGAATAGCAAGAACTTTTTTTCCCTTTGCCCTGGAATCCCATGCCTTAAGGATCTGGGACGGGCGTTTCGATGTGGATCGTTTTTCAGCATTTGTATCCGATCGTCCTGAGAAAATCCCTTCGTTTCTGCTGATCGGACTCGTCCTCCACGCCCTTTGGGGAAAAACCGTCCACCACGCCCAGCACACCACGACCCTGATCGGTTTGCGCCACAATCACCTCAACAGGATTGGCCGTGGCACAGAAGATCCCGCACACCTCCTGACAGGATTTGATCGCCGGAAGCACATTGATGGGATAGGCCTCCTTGATCAACAGGATAAAAGAGTGGCCGCATCCAAGCTCCCGGGCATTCTGAACCGCGGCCTTTTCCAGTTCTTCATCATTGCCCACGTGCCGGATCAG
>CAZSUQ010000539.1:0-4375 GCA_964609935.1 uncultured Thermodesulfobacteriota bacterium
ATTGGATTTGGTCCATTCCAAAGGCGCCAAACAGCACCTCCAATGCCCCCTTCAAGTCGAAGATATCGGAGGGATCTTCCGGCTGGTTCCACAGGGATGGATAACGTTGTCCCGTCATGACAGCGGTCAACATCTTCTTCTCTTTCGGCAAGGAGGAGTCCGTTGTTGCGACAAAGACCTTCCGAAGTTCAAAGAGTTTCAAGTCACGATTGTTTCTTCGGAGGTTATTGGAAACCGTGTCCAGGAGGGAGCTGAGCAAGGTGGTGCGCAAGACGGCCTGTGCCTCGCTGAGCGGGTTCCGCAGAGCTATGGGGGTTCCCAGCGAATTCTCCAGGGAGTCGTGAATGAGATGCAGCCGGTCCCTGGACAAGAAGCTGTAGTGGATCACCTCGTGAAAGCCCATGCCCACCATCACATCCCTGGCCCTGTCTTCCGCCCGCCTTTCATTGTCGAGGAGGGCGACCACCACAGGGGCTCTCGGCAGTTCCGTGGGGATGGCATCATAACCGAACAGGCGGGCAACCTCCTCCACCAGATCTTCCTCCTGGGTGATATCGGGCCTGAAAGAGGGGGGGGTTGCTTCAAAGGTGTCCGGGTCCACTTCCTTTGCACGGATCTCCAGGCTGTCCAGCAATCGGATCATCTCTCCGGAATCGATGGAGGTGCCCAGGAGTTGATTCACCCTGGAAACATGGCACCGGATGGTTGTAGGCTCGTGCGGAAGCGGATAGGCATCCAGGATACCAGGCAGCAGCCTGCCGCCCGTCAATCCGAGCATCATCTCCATGGCCCGGTTTGCGGCTCTCGGCGGCCCCTCTCTGTCAATCTCCCGTTCGAATCGATGCGAGGCTTCCGTGGAAAGTCCGAGACGCTTTGCCGTTCGGCGGATTCCCCTGGGTTCGAAAAAAGCGCTCTCCAGGAGCACCCGCGAGGTTTCCGGTGTGATTTCACTGTCCATACCACCCATGACGCCGGCAAGGGCAACAGGCCGTTTCCCGTCACAGATCAGGAGATCCTGCGGATCAAGTTTACGGGTTTCTCCGTCCAGGGTCTTGAGGGTTTCCCCTCTGCTCGCCCTGCGTACAACGATCCTGTGTTCCTCGAGCCGGTCCAGATCGAATGCATGCAGGGGTTGCCCCAGCTCAAGCATCACGTAATTCGTCACATCCACGATATTGTTGATGGGCCGGACCCCTGCAAGGGTGAGGCGGTTCCGCAGCCAGAACGGTGACGGTTGTATCCGGATGCCCTCCAGGATGCGGGCAACGTATCGGGGGCAGGCGTCCGGATCAAGAATTTCCACGGAACTGATCTCTTCCGCTGGTGGACCCTCTTCTGTCGGCGATGGTTCCGGAATCCTGAGCTTCCTTTTCTTTTTTGCAGCGATCTCGCGTGCAACGCCCACCACACTCAGACAGTCGGGCCGGTTCGGCGTCAGTTCGATCTCCAGAACATCATCATCGAGTGCCAGGGCCTCGTCCAGCGGCAGTCCCACATGGATTTGGGGAGACAGTTGCATGATCCCTTCGTGGTCTTCGGACAGCCCCAGTTCACTCTCCGAGCAGATCATCCCTTCCGAAAGGATGCCGTGAATCGTCGTTGCCTCGATGTTCTTGCCATTGGGAAGTCGGGTACCGGGGAGAGCAAGGGGAACCCTGTCCTCGGCACGGACATTCTGGGCACCGCACAAAACGGTCTTCTCCCCCTTGCCGGTGTCCATCCGGCAAACCCAGATCTTGTCCGCCTCCGGATGCGGCTCCATAGAGGTGATCCGTGCCGTAATGACCCCCTTCAGACCCCTGCTCGCAGGAAAACAGGCGGAAACCTCGAGCCCCTGCCGGGTCAGCAGGTCGGCCACCTCCTCGACCGGCTCTTCTATGTCCACATAATCCTGGAGCCACTTCAGTGTTACAAGCACCCAACCCTCCCTGCCCTTCCTCCCAAGGAAGGGCCTCGCAGGCTCTATTCTTTGAACTGGGAAAGGAACCTCAGATCGTTCTCAAAGAAGAGCCGTATATCGTCAATGCCGTATTTCAGCATGGCTATGCGCTCGATCCCCACGCCAAAAGCGAACCCTGTGTAGGTTTCCGGATCGTATCCCACGTGCCGGAAAACCGCCGGGTGGATCATGCCCGACCCGAGAATCTCCAGCCAGCCGGTTTGGGAGCATACCCTGCACCCGCCCCCATCACAGAGAAAGCATCCGATGTCCACCTCGGCACTCGGCTCGGTAAACGGGAAATAGCTCGGGCGGAACCGGATCGGCACATCCGGAGAGAAAAGGGTCTGAACGAAAACGGTCAGCACACCCTTGAGCTCACTGAAACGAACATCCCGGTCCACCAGAAATCCTTCCACCTGGTGAAACATGGGGGAATGCGTAATGTCAGAGTCACAGCGGTAAACGGTTCCGGGTGCGATCACACGGAAAGGCGGGGTTCTGGTCTCCATGGCGTGGATCTGAACATTGGATGTATGCGTCCGAAGCACCACATCTTCGTCAAGGTAGAATGTGTCCTGCATGTCTCGGGCTGGATGATCGCGCGGGATGTTCAGGGCTTCGAAATTGTAGAAGTCAGAGTCCACTTCCGGGCCTTCCACCACATCGAATCCCATCCCCTGGAAAATGGATATAATCTGGCGGGTAATCAGCGTAAGCGGGTGAAGCGTGCCCCTGCAGGGCGCCCGGCCGGGCAGGGAGATGTCCTGCCTCTCAAGGGTGATCTTCCTTTCCTGCTCCGCCCTCCGGATGCGCTCGGTCTGCCGTTCCAGAGCCACCGCCAGCTCCTGTTTGACCTGGTTGGCAAACTGGCCGATAACGGGTCGTTCCTGCTCCGGCAGGTCCTTCATCTTCCGAAGAATGCTCGTCAGTTTTCCCTTCCTGCCAAGATATTCGGTATGAAGCGATTCCAGCTGCTTTTCGCTGGTCGTTTGTTCCAGATGCTGTAACGCCTCCTCCTTTAAGGAGCGAAGCTGGTCATGCATGGGCGCTTCCTGCATCGGTTTCGGCACCTTCCTTGGATGGACCCTGTGGATCGGAATCCTTGGAGAGGTGTTTTTTCGCAAGGGCGACGAGCTGCGCAAATCCCTTGGGGTCATGGATGGCCATGTCGGCAAGGACCTTCCGGTCCAGGCGGACATCCGCCTCGGAGAGTCCGTGCATGAACTGGCTGTAGCTTAGACCCGAGAGACGTGTGGCGGCATTGATGCGGACAATCCACAACCTGCGCATCAACCTCTTTTTCGTTCTCCGATCCCGGTAAGCAAAGGCCCAGGCCCGGGCGAGTGTTTCGTTCGCCTTCTTGTATGTTTTGCTCCGGGCACCGTAGTACCCTTTTGCTTCTTTCAGGACCTTTTTTCTTCGTTTTCGAGCTGTCGTTCCTCGTTTGACGCGGGACATCTTCTTTTCCCCTCTTCCCGGAAGCTCCGCCGTAGAAATGGATTGCCTTACTTGTAGGGAATCAACCTCTTGACCTGCTTCTCGTTTGTTGAGTCTATCAGGGCGGCCTGGCGAAGGTTTCGTTTTCGCTTCTGTGACTTCTTCGTCAAAATATGGCTCTTGTAGGCCTTGTTGCGGCGAACCCTTCCCGAACCGGTTATGCGAAACCGTTTGTGCGCGCTCCGGTTGGTTCTGATCTTTGGCATCGTTCCTTCTCCTCAAACGTATGCTTCAACATTCACTTTCGGGACAGAGGGGGAGGAACCGTCCTGCCCTGCTACCCCTTGCCCTTCACTTCTTTGAATCCTGCTTAGCGGCGGCTGCCGGTCGGAGAACGAAAATCATTCGCCTCCCCTCCATCTTGGGCGGCTGATCGATCACCCCGATCTCTTCCATGCTTTTGAGAATCTTGTTGACCACCCTGTCCGCCATCCCGGGGTTTGCGATCTCCCTCCCTCGAAACTGCACCGTAACCTTGGCCCTGTTTCCCTCCCCCAGAAAGCGCTTGAGATGGGCGATCTTGTACTCCAGGTCATGGTCCTCGGTCTTGGGACGCAGCTTGACTTCCTTGACTTGAATAACGGTCTGTTTCTTTTTTGCGTCTTTCAACTTCTTGGCCTGCTGGTAGCGGTACTTTCCGTAATCCATGATCCTGCAGACCGGGGGTTTGGAGTTCGGGGCAACCTCCACAAGGTCCAGTTCGCTCTCATCCGCGATGCGAAGGGCTTCCTCCCTGGCGACGATCCCGAGTTGATTCCCTTCCACGTCGATGAGCCGGACCTCTTTTGCCCTGATGTCCTGATTGACGTTGACCTGATCCTCCTCTTTTTTCCTTCTGTCTCTTTGCAAATCGCTCCTCTCTCACTTGGTTTCTGTTTTTCGGGTTTTCACGTCTTCCCGCACCTTTTCCAAGAACGTCTCCAGGCTCATGGAAGG
>CAZSUQ010000540.1:0-4369 GCA_964609935.1 uncultured Thermodesulfobacteriota bacterium
CATAGCAAACGGGCTGATCGGGGACGACGGCGGGGACCTGGGGGGCGGCGGCACCTTTGACGGGGGCCACATGGGGTACCTCGAGGGGATCATCCTGTACGACTCCCAGGACCCGGAGTCGATGCAGGTGACGGACGAGTTGGTGAACGCAGGGGTCGAAGGGGCCGTGGAGAATGCACTGGGGGTTCCCATTGCCGGCTTCGGCGTGGAGGCGAACAGCCGCCTGGGCCCTGCATGCCACAACTACCACCTGTGGCTCGCCAAGATCAAAAAGGCTCTGGATCCGAACACGGCTTGCGACCCTTATTTCTATTCCGAGCCCGAGGCGGATGCAGAAGAGGAATCATGAATTACCGGGAGGGTACGATGTCGAACAGGCTGGTGCAGGCGATGGCCGACATGAAGGAGGAAGAGGCCCTGTCCATTGCAAGGGAGATGCTGGAGAACGGCACGGATCCCCTGTTGATCCTGCAGCACTCGCGAGAGGCCATGGAGCTGGTGGGCAGCCGTTTCGAGGAGGGGACCTATTTCCTTCCTGAGCTGATCATGGCCGGTGAGATGCTGAACCAGATCTCCGGGATGACGAGGTCGAAGATCCCGGCCGCCTCCCTTGCCTCGGAAAAACCCCTGGGCAAGGTTCTCATCGGAACGGTGAAGGGGGACATCCACGACATCGGCAAGGACATTGTCAGCTTCATGATGGAGGCAAACGGGTTCGAGGTGATCGACCTCGGGGTGGATGTGCCGCCGGACCGGATCGTGGAGGCCGTAAAGGAGCACCGGCCCGGGGTCCTCGGCCTGAGCGGCCTGCTCACCCTGGCCTATGATCCCATGAAGGAGACCGTTCAGGCCCTGCAGGAAGCGGGGATCCGGGATGACGTCAGGGTCATGATCGGGGGCGGGGCCATTGACGAGGGAATCAGGGAATACACCGCGGCCGATGCATTCGGAGAGGACGCCGTGGCGGCCGTGACCCTGGCAAAGAACTGGGTCGGAGAAGGATGATATGAGTCAAACGGCAGCGGAACAATACGAAGCCAGGTTGAAGCGGGTCAACGACGCAATTTGTCTCCAGGTTCCGGACCGCGTTCCTGTGGCCTGCTGTCAGATGATGTACTACATGACCCGGGTGTCGGGCATGTCGAACAGGGAGGCGATGAACGACCACGAGGGAAGGCTGAAGGCGTGGAAAGAGGTTACAGAGAAGCTGCAGCTGGATCTCGCTCCCCATGCCATCGTGCTTCCCCCGGCGCAGCCCTTTTCGATCCTGGGGGTCACGCAGTTCCGGTGGCCGGGAGGGGGCCTCGCAGACGATGTCCCGTTCCAGTACGTTGAGAACGAATACATGAAGGCGGACGAGTATGACGCCTTCCTGGCGGATCCGGGCGGCTTCACGGTGAGAAGGATCTGGCCTCGCCTCGCCACGGCCCTGGAGCCCCTGGCAAAGCTGCGCCCGCTTCACTGGTATTCCAACAGCCGCAGCCTCTCCTACATGCTGGGGCCCATGCTCGGGACCGAGCCGTATCTCGCCCTGTTGAAAAAGATCATCGAGATGGGGGAGGCATCGCTCGATTTCATGACGAAGCTGTTCATGTACACGGTGGAGATGCAGGAGATGGGGTTCCCCATGGTGTACGGCTCCTCCGCGGATGCGCCCTTTGACTACCTGGCCGACCAGCTGCGGGGGACGCGCGGGGCCATGCTGGACATGTTCCGCCACCCGGACAAGATCCTTGCCGCCACCGACCTCCTGGCCGTCATGGCCATCGATTCCGCCAAGTTCCTTGCCGCCCGCTCGAAAAACTCGCGGGTCTTCATGCCGTTGCACCGCGGAGCCGCCGGTTTCATGTCGGACGAACAGTTCCGGAGATTCTACTGGCCGAGCCTGAAGAAGGTCCTCGAGGCCCTGGTGGAAGCCGGACTGACCCCCACTCCCTTCTTCGAGGGGGACTACACGCCCCGGTTGGAGTACCTGGCCGAACTGCCCAGAGGCAAGATTGCCGCCCACTTCGAACGGGTGGACCGAAAAAAGGCCAAGAAGATCATAGGCGACACCCTGTGCTTCTGGGGGAACGTGCCTGCCGGGCTCCTCATCGCCGGCACGCCGGACCAGGTCCGGGACGACGTCAAGGAGCTCATCGACACCTTTGCCGACAACGGCGGCTTGATCGTGGACGGCGCCATGAGCATTCCCGACGAGGCAAAGCCGGAAAACGTGGAAGCCATGATCGACACGGTATTCAAATACGGCGTGAACCAATAAGGACCTTTTTCCATGCCCGATACAAAGACACGCATCCTGGATACGGCGGAGAAGCTCTTTGCCAAGCACGGGATCCAGGGGACCGGGCTGCGACTGATTTCACAGAAGGCAGGGGTCAATCTCGCTGCGGTCAACTACCATTTCGGTTCCAAGGAGAATCTGGTCAGGACGGTGCTGAGCCGCCTCATCCTACCCCTTGACCAGGAGCGCAATCGTCTGCTGGAGCAGGCCGAGGCTGCGGCGGGCGACGCCGGGAGCCGGGTGGAGGACATCGTCCGTGCCTTCCTGATGCCGTGGATTTCCTTCAGGCGGAAGCACCCGCAGTATGTCAGGATGCTCTCCATGATCTACAGCGGGCAGAGCAGGACGAACGGTCTCTTCAGGGACATGATCCGGGAGGCCTCTCGTGAGGCTTACGCCCTCTTTACCCGGGCCCTGTTCCGGGCCTTGCCCGGGGTTCCTCGGGAGGTGCTCCTCATGCGGACAAACCTGGCCGTGGCCATGGCCACGGCCTTTCTCCTGAATCACTGGGTCGTGGAGGGGCTCGAAGAGCTGTCCGGCCAGGAGATCCCTGAGAAGACGCTTCTCCACCATGTGGTCAACCTGATTGAATCGGGTCTCCCGGGAGAGGAGACATCCCGGTAGGAACCTGCACAGAGAGAAGAATCCTGCACCTTGTTAGCAGCAGGTTAGCAGATTGGAAAAAGGGGCTACGGCATCTCCGTAACCCCTTGTTTTCTCTGGTATGCCCTCGATTGTTGAGGAGGATTTACCCCTCTTTAGCGGCGGGCTAGTTTTCCGTTAAGCGGAATCCCTCTCCTTTGCTGAGGAGGGATTACGGGAGAGAAATGTTGGGTGTGAGTATCAGGGGTAGAATGCTGTCCGGGTCTATTTTTCTTTACTGTTTTCTCTCTTGTATTTCTGAACCTCAGAAAAACTGAATTTCCAGAACTTGCCGACTTTCTCCGCTCGAAGTTTTCCGTATCTAACCAACTTAACCACTTCGTCTGGACTGCAATCCAGAAGGTAGGCAACATCCTTCGATCTCAAATTCTCTTCATCCTTGGCCATGAGATCACCTCCATCCTTTCTAATCGGAAGAACCATGATCTTTCTTGACTTCTTCGGTCTACCGATGAAATGGGACCGGATGTGCGGGACTGGCTTGGCAGAACATGCCGGGGAAATGGAAAGCCTCCCTTCATCTGCCTGGGGGGAGGTAAAAACCTCCCAGAGAATATTTCCTCGGGGAGTCAATTAAAAAACCAAAGGGGAAAGCCAGTGGTTTTATTTGCTATACTTGTATCGATCCAATTGGCTATAACCTTTGTCTGACGTAGATTTATCACGCCCCCGGGCTGGGTCCTGCCGTCTGAAAAAGCGTTACCCTGACGCCCTGTCCGGGGGATAAGAATGTGGACAAAACCTGACTCGAAGAATAAAAAAGCGGGAGGCAAGAATGTTAGAGCTAAACCGCTCTCAGACGGATTGTGCAGGGATGAAAAGAACAAGCTTGTGTTTTCTCCTGTTCCTGTTTCTTGGATCCTGTCTGCCATCCTCGAGAACCGTAATGAAAGCAGCTTTTGAGGGCCACACGAATCTGGCAAAGGAATATTTCAACAAGAAAGAATATGAAGAGGCATTGAAATGTTTGAACAAAGCCCTGGAAATCGAACCGGAGCATCCGTTGGGCTTATTTCTTAGGGGGTACGTTTATGCACTAACTGACAAACATGAATTAGCATTAAATGATTTCAATAAAGTAGTTGATCTGAGTCCAAATTTTTTCCCAGGTTATTCATTGCGCGGAAAATATTACTTTGAAGAAGAAAAGGACTTAGACCAGGCATTGCGAGATCTTTCAACAGCTATAGATATTAGTGAGCAGATGGAAGAGGGTGTTGTGCGAGCAGGGATCGACGGCAGGCTGAAGGAATATGAGCAGACCCTTCAGCTATTGAACGAGCTAATGGTTCAAGATCGTCTTCTGCGAGCAGGGATATACGGTATGAAGAAGGAATATAAGAAGGCTCTTAAGGATTTAAACAGGGTCATAGAGCTTGATTCAAATAATGGAGGTGCATACCTGCATAGAGGATACGTCTA
>CAZSUQ010000541.1:0-2839 GCA_964609935.1 uncultured Thermodesulfobacteriota bacterium
AGAGGGGGAGCAGGAGCCCTACGAGATCAACACCACCTGGTTCAGCGCGCTCAACGGAGAGAAAAGCGGAGAGGATTTGGATCTTCAGGTCAATCGGTTTCTTGCATCACGGGTGATCAGTCTCGTTCTCCGAGGCGTTCCGGGAATCTATCTTCACGGCCTGATGGGTACGAAAAACGACATGGATGCGGTTCTGGCAACGGAATCAAACCGGGCCATCAATCGCACCGTGATCGACAGTAACGCCATCGTGGAGGCGATGGCAGACCCGGACTCCAAGTTGTCGCGGATGACAAAGCATTACACCTATACTGTTTTGCGATCCCAACACAGAGAATTCCATCCCAACGGGGATCAAAAGGTGCTCAACCTCTCCCCGCAACTCTTTTCGGTTGTGCGAACCTCTCCGGAGGGAGGGGATCACATCCTTGCCATGATCAATATTTCGAAACATGCCCTCCTAGTCGAGGTCCCTCTTTCCGGGATCGGCCTCGGACACTCCCACTGGCTTGATCTCATCAGCAATCAGGAGATGATCGCAACGGACAAGAGGCTAGCCGTCTCCTTCGAGCCCTATGGCGTCCTCTGGCTCAAGCCATCCGAGGAGATTAAGACTCGCGGCCATGCGGAGACAGAGTATATGGGATAAGGTTTCACCCATATACAACTCCCCGACTGTCGGGCCGCTGGACCCCGGAGGGGACCATGGCGGTCCAGAACTCCCATCGCTCGCGGGTGGCGGCCCGCTTCATACACTTCATGGAGGAGTCCCTGGACAACAACGCCGCGTACGAGGATCTCCCCCCCGAAACACGCGACAAGATCGCCGAGGCTTTCATGGCGACCAGCTTCCCCTCTGGCTGCGCAACGAATACCGGCCCCAGCTGATCTTCGTGGAGGACGTGACCGCGGTGGCCGTATCCAGGATCACGCTGACGCCCTATGCGGATCCCGCCAATGAGGCGATCAAGGCCGCGCTTGGCGGTTTTCCGACGTGGTCGGTTCAGCCGTTTCGTGCTGAGCTCGACTGCGCCCGCCTCGCCGGGCCGCCTCCATCATCCACCCAACGTTCCGCACGTTTATGTCCGCGTGGGTGTGAGCCGGGGCCAGTATGAATCCTCCGCCCGAGGCCTTCCGGATGGTCTCATCCACTGCCTGCTCCACCTCCGCCCTGCTTCCCTCGGTCAGGATGTGGGTGACGTCGATGTTACCCACCAGGCACAGGCGGTCTCCGATCTTCTCCCGGGCCGTGCCGAAGTCGTTCTCTGCGCTTGGCTCAAATGCGTGCGCTCCGTCGAATCCCCAATCCACGAAAAGCTCAAGCAACTGATTCGAATTCCCGCAGGAGTGGATCATGATCGGCCTGCCCAGCCGATGCGCCGTGGCCGTCACCTGACGGTACGCATCCCCGAACAGGTCGTTCAACATGTCGGGCGAGAGCATGGGGCCCGACTTGTAAGCCAAGTCGTCCCCGTAGCAGATCGCCTCTGCGCCCGCATGACAGTAGGACTCCACCATGGCCACGCTCAGCGTCGTGTAGTACCGGATTACTTCCCTCACAAAGGCCGGGTCTCGTCTCGCAAGCACAACGAATTCGGAAAAACCCATGGGCTGCCATGTGTTCTCCCAGATGCCGGGCCCAACCAGAGGGACGAGGGCGATCTTCTCGCCCCACCTCCGCTTGAGCAGCCGATAGACCCTTGCAGCATCCCTCGCGTACTTGGCCACCTCGGGAAGGGGCCACCGCTTCCACGCATCCGGCTTATTCAGAACTCCCCGGTTGTACATGCCGTACGCGTTGCCGTGGCCGTCGTCCACGATGCTGAAGATGCGCCCGAAGGCATCCTGGGCCTCCTCGCTGTTGCGGAGAGCGAACCGCCAGTAGCACGGCATGAAGGCGTCGAAACCCATCTTGTGGTTTATCTTCGCACCGAGGTCCATGATCCCGAATATGCCCACATCCACCCAGCGGCTTATCTGTTTTGCCCGACGGTCCAGATACCGCTTCCCGATCGGGCTTCGAATGAACTTCAGGATGGGGGACGGCTTGCGTCCCATCACCTGGTTCATGATGTGGGGATCAACGAACAGGGACAGGGTGGGGATCCGATCCGTGTCCTTTCCTTCGAGAGCTGCGACGATACGTGCTGCCGGGGTCATGATTTCGTGAAGCTCCTTTGGGCTCGCTTGTTTTTCGCCTCCGACGATTCCTCGCTCACCCTGCTACTGAGAATCACAAAGAAGAAGAAATATGTCAAAACACCGCTGTCCGGCCAAGATTTTCTGAGTCTCCGTAAGCCATTGAGAATAAAGGACAATATCGAACATGACACACTAGGGGTGCTTCACATCTCTGAAAGTGCGAGGAACTGGGCCATCAGCTGCTCAAAATCTCAGTGCCACCTGTTGAGGGCAAGGCAGCCTGGGAAATGCTCAAGACATTATGAAATGGGTGAAGATCACACAGGCAGAGAAGTCAAAATCCCTTATTCCCATTTTCAATCGAATTAGACGGCTTTTTCCATTTATCCAAGGGGCATCAGGGCCCGTCTCAAGTTAACCATTTGATTCTGTTGCAAAACCAAGGTTGCCTGAAAGTTCTTACAGCTGTACGTTGTGGGGAGCAGGACAAATGTAAGAACTAGATGTTGAAATTTCCAACAATTTTAAGTGCTTAGACAGGTTTTCCCCTTGGCAAGGTGAGCGATGCAGAGGTATTGAGATGGATCGAGACGGTCTATGGATGATTGTATAACGGGGTGTGGGGGCCAAGGGGGGCACCCCACCCCCAAGATATAAAAAGGGGGGCAAGGTTTATATTTAAGAAAACCAACCGAAA
>CAZSUQ010000541.1:2849-4368 GCA_964609935.1 uncultured Thermodesulfobacteriota bacterium
CCTTTTTTTTTTGTTGCACGGCGCCGGTTTTTGTTTTTTTGTATCTGGGGGGGTGCAGCCCACGGCCTCCACACCTCCCGAAGGATAGAACCTGGCTGCCATCTTTGAGATTTCAGATCCCGACCGTCAAGATTCGGCGATCGGTTCCTATCGGGTTGTTGATAGCTGCATACAATCCTATCTCGCTGCCCGTGGCCGGTGAAATATACAACGGCCATGTCGACGCAACGACTCTCATCGGTTGCTCGCACCGGGGGCACTCCGTCTCATAGACCTTCCGGATCAAGCGGGACCAGTTACGCTTGATGTTCTTCTCGAGGACGTTGCGGTCGCCCTGGACGACGATCCCCTCGCTCTGCGGGGCCGTGATCTTGTTCTTCTCGACGATCGAGTCAATGACCTCCTCGGCCGCGAAGCCGATTCTCCCCGCGAGCCGGATGCCGAACTCCCCGATGTCCTCGATGAGGCACTTCTCGATCCACACCTTCGTGGAGCCCTCCACGTGGACGCCGTTGCCCACGGTGTCCCGGATCTTCATCTTCCAGATGCCGATGTCGTTTCCGTTCAGGATCACGATCCCGTGGCTCCCCGCCCCTGAACCGTGAGCTTCGTGATCGTCACGTCGGTCGAGTTCTGGATCGTGAGGACCACGCCGGCCCCCTGCCCGTCGAGGACGGCGTTCCCCTTGATCGTGAGGTCGGTTTTGCCGTCGATGACGACGGGACCGGTGTACGTGCCCTTCGAGACCACGATCGTGTCCCCGACGCCCGCCGCTTCCGGCCGCCACCGCGAAATCGTCACAACGGCTTCAGTCTTTGGGTGGGACGTCGTCCAGGTCCAGGGGCATCACGTCCTTCAGCCTCTCCCAGCGCCTGATCTCGCGCTCGTACTCCGCTCGCTGGGCGGCGTTCCCGGCGTCGTCGGGCGCCTGCGTCCAGCTCTCCGGCCAGTCGGTGAACTCCGCCTCCTTGCGGCCTTCGATGAGCAGCGCGTAGCGAGTCTCCCCTCCCGACTCGTCGATGACGATCACTTCCCAGGTAGCACCGTCGTGCAAGACACGCCAGGGCTGGGAAGGATCGCCCGTCGGCCACCAGTGCACCTTCTTCTCGAGATGGCTCATGCCAGATCATCTCCCGCTCTTGAAACGGACCGTGACTCGATCCAGGATCGGCCAGGACCCGTTCTCGGTACGATCCGTCAGCCGGACCTCGAAACGGAAGCCGTAGCCGGCCGGCAGTCCCGCGAGGTCGATCTCCGCCGGCGTCTTCGTCACGTGCTTCGCAAAGCCCGGCGTGTGGTCGTAGCCCTCCTTCACCGCCCGCCATCCGGTCCAGACGTCGACCCGGTCAGATAGGAATTGTTTCAGGTAGAAAGAGAGTACGACAGAAGGGACTTGTGTGTCATCAATCCACTCAAAATTTCATGTTTCGTATGTTCGTCCCTGGCGTTTCTCGGTTACATGTATTCGCCATTATGTTGCGGGTTGGCCCAACCCATTGAAATGAATGGATTCATTAAT
>CAZSUQ010000542.1:0-4366 GCA_964609935.1 uncultured Thermodesulfobacteriota bacterium
CGTGATGGCCCGCCAGGATCGAGGCGAGGATTGCCTGTTTTGCCTCGGCCTGTCCCATGATGACGTGGAGGGGGTCCTCCCCTTTTTCGAGATACTCCGACAGGGTTTCCTGCAAACCTTCGAGATTCATGTGGGCTCCCTTTTTGAATCGATGGGATAGGGACCGGTGATCCCCAAGAAAAAGCTTTCACCCATTTCGGGACATCACGTACTGGGTGCGGACGTCCTGCCATTGTCGGGACGCAGCCACGAAATAGCGCAGCAGGCCCCGCACCTGTGGATAGATGGTGAAGGGGTAGATCCGGTTCGGATCCGAGTTGTCCACCCCGTACACGCCCACCCTGTGCATGCTGAGCGAGTCCACGTGGGCCGCCACCCAGCTTTCCTGCCTGGACAGGGGAATGCCCAGGGGCTCCTGGAACGCGGGCATCACGAGCCCATAGTCGTGCATGTGTTTGTACTTCTTTCTCAGCCGGATCAGGTTCTCCGCCTTTTCGCTCGCCGCCTCGTCGCTCCGGCAGGCCAGCATCAGGAAGAACCCCCGTTTCCCCAGGGTGCCGTAGAGGTCCGCCTCATCGTGCTCCTCCACCCGGTACTCGTTGTCCTGAAGGAGAGAGGAGAATGCACTCTTCAGGTAATCAAGGGCCTCGGTGTCGCTTTCGAAATCAAGACGGTTTCGAACGGGCAGGATGTGCGTTTTCTTTGCCGGGATGTCCGTGTCCGGTGACACGCTGGGGCGCTCCCGGGTGATCTCCCCCTCCAGGTAGCAGAGGTCCCGAATGACCTTGCCTTCCCGGATCAGCTCCACGGCCAGCAGAACCTTCACCTCGCGCGCCGTGTCCTTCTTTTCCAGGATCTGGAGGTCCATGACCAGCCATTCTTCGGGGTAGGGGAGCTGGATGGCCATCTTCTTTTTTTGAAAAGCCCTGTTAACGTCTCCGACCGTGGTGCCCATGACGGAAACTCCGGGTAAGGCAGGAAAAATGTCCTTGCGTCAATTAGTGACCGACGGTATATTTATGACTGACAGTCATTTTATGGCTCATTTTGTCTTCTTGTCAAGGGAAAATGGCCATGCGGTTGCATCTCCGGGCAGGGTGTGTTCAGGAAATTGAAAGGGGGTGACCCTTTCGCTAGAATGCCCTCGCGTGGTGTTTCCTGGTCCTTGCACTGTTCGGTTATGCTTTGAATCCAAAGGCTGGGGCCCAGCCGTGCTTGCACGGAACCTTCCAGCGCAGCGAGGAGGTCACATGGACGCTTTCAAGGACCGCACTGCAATCGTGACCGGCGGGGCTTCCGGCATCGGACGTACGGTATGCGAGGACCTGGGCAGGCGGGGCGCCCACGTTGTCGTTGCGGATATCGACACCGAGGGTGCGGACAAGGTTGCGGAAACCATTTCCGGGCTAGGTGGAAGAGCCTCGTCGGCCCGGCTGGACGTGACCCGGTCCGAGGACGTCCGTGCCCTCATCGAGTCTACGGCGGAAGAACACGGTCGGCTCGACTATATGTTCAACAACGCAGGGATCGACATCGGGGGCCAGGCCCAGGACCTCCAGCCTGAACACTGGCATCGCGTTTTCGACATCAACCTGATGGGGGTCGTCTACGGTACGACGGCGGCCTATTCGTTGATGGTCCGGCAGGGGAGCGGCCACATCGTGAACACGGCTTCTCTGTGCGGGATCATTCCCGTTCCCATCCAGGCGCCCTACGCGGCCACGAAGCATGCCGTGGTGGGACTCTCCACGTCCCTCCGTTCCGAAGGGGCCGACCTGGGAGTCAAGGTGAGTGTTTTCTGCCCCGGGGTTGTGCGGACGCCGCTCATTGAGAAATCCCAGGTCATCAATTCCAGCATGGACGAAATATTGCAGATGTCGCCCCTGAAAATCATGGACGTCAAGGATGCCGTTCACGTCCTGCTTCGGGGCGTGGAACGAAACCAGGCGATCATCGTCTGTCCCTTCCAGTCCAGGGTTTCCTGGTGGCTCTACCGCCTTTCGCCCGCCCTCATGGACAACCTGATTCAGCGGGGCATGAAAAAGTTCCGCCAGGGCCATTCCTTCGGGAGTTAGCCTGCATAGGGTATTTCTTCCCTCCAGCCGGACTCTTGAACACAGCAGGAATGATTCATCGATGATCTCCCGTGGGGCATGAAGGAGAAGAGATCCGGCATCGTCTCTTCCTGACAAGGATGGAAAGTTTTTTCTTGACACACAGCAGCGTCGTTGTTAGGAATGATTGTGTAATACGAAAATAGAAAAATACGAGAATAGAAATTAAGCAGGGCCGCAGGAACGGAAGGGATCTTTATGAAAGCAAAGGTGAAACGTGTTGCCGGTGTGAAGAAGAAGGCCGGGAAGAAGCCAAAGGCCAGGGCCGCCGGCAAGCAACCGGCAGCCAAAAGGGCAAAGAAAAAGGCGAGCCGGCCCAACCTGAAGAAGGCCCCGCCTGCAAGAAAGGCCGAGGCGGTTACACCGAAAGATCCCGCTGTAAAAAAGAAGCCCGAACCGGAGAAATACAGCAAGAAGTGGTTCCAGCAGAAGAGGAAGGAGATCGATCTCAGCACCTGGACCGAGACCGAACTCGTGATCCTGCGCCGGAGAAGCAACCGGATCTTCCAGAAGAAGCAGGTTCCGGAGAATCTCGTGAGGCGCATCGTGGAGGCGGGCCGTTTCGCCCCCACGGCCGGAAACTACCAGCACTGGCGGTTCTCCGTGGTCCGGGACCCGAAGATGATCAAGGAGATGGATGACGACGCCCACAAGATGACGGCCAAGATGGGAGCCTACCTGGATTATTGGAAACGGCCCTACCTGAAGCCGCTCGTCAAGGCGCTCCAGTACAAGTACCCAAATGAACTCCACCCCATCCCGCACGGCGTGCTCAAGCTGATCTCCGAGCTTAGCTTCAAACCCTTCTGGGATGCCCCCACGCTGATCCTCCTCTACAAGGACGTCCGAGGTATCGGAAATCCGGACCTGGATCTGGGAATCTGTGGTCAGAACATGATCATCGCGGCACACTCCATGGGGCTCGGAACCTGTTGGGTCGGGCTGGTCAAGGCCCTGCGCCTCTATCCCAAGTGGAAGAAGGTCCTGGACATTCAATACCCCTACTCCCTGGAACAGGCCATCTGCGTGGGATATCCTGTGGGAGAGGCGGACGGTTTCGTGGCCAGGGACACCCATGCCATCGACTGGTTTGATGAGAAAGGGAAGAGGGTTGTCTACTGACCGTAGGAATCGAGAAGGTCCGCTTTTGAACTTGAGGTGAACCGATGAGATATCTGAAGCTTTGGGAGAAATTCTGGGTCTCGGACCTGTGGAGCAGAGGTGCGGTGCTGGGGGACATCGAGGTGGACCGGGACAAGTGCATCGGATGCGGTCTGTGCGTAAGGGCCTGTCCGGGGGACTCTCTGATGCTGGACAACGAGAAGCGTCCGGTCCCCAACAGCGAGGTGGAGTTGAGCTGCGCGTCCTGCGGTGCCTGCATGGCGATCTGCCCGGAGGAGGCTGTCAAGGTCTCGCGGAAGATGGAATTCATCGGAATGTTCAAAACCCTGCGCAGGGGCCCCCTGGCCAAACCGAGGCTCTTCCAGGAACTGGTTGAGAAATCGTCGAAACGATAACAACGCCCCGAGAGCGGCACAAAGGAAATGACAGATCCCAGGCCGGGTCCCGGGAGGATGAAATGAAAAAGAGAAGAGTATTCTTTCTGCTGCTTTCGGCGGTCCTGGCCTTCACGGCCTCGGCCCTGCCTGCCTGCAAGAAGGGAGAAGAGGCGGAAAGTCGTGTGTCCGTCCAGGAACTCTTTGCGAGTCGTTGCACCGAATGCCACGGAAACGAGCAAGCCACACGGATTCACGGTTCCGAGGAGTCGATCCTCCGGCTGATTCAGAGAATGATAAAAGAGGGGGCCAGGATTACCGAGACCGAAGCCATGGACATCGCTGGCTTCTTGAGTTCCCCGAGCCGTCACTTGTTCGAACAGCGATGCACGAAATGCCATGGGATGGACAGGGTCCTTTCCGCCCACGGAAAGGGCATGCTGACCATGGAGACGGTCCGCAAGATGAAGGAGAAGGAAGGGGCGGAGATTACGAATCAAGAGGAGGCCGCGATCAACGATTATCTCCGTGAGTACTACTCCAGGGAGTCGGAATGAGGTCCGTGTGCAGTGGACCGGGCCCAGGGCAAGCGGACATCTCGGCAGCTTCAGCAGGGAAACTTGCTTCTTTTGAGCTTAGCCGGCCAGGAGGGAAATAGGGAGGGAGATGTGATGGAACGCAACCTGAAGGGCCTGCTGGTGGTGGACAAATTCTTTGAGCGGACGCCGGACGGTCCGGTGCTGGTAGGGTCGAAGT
>CAZSUQ010000543.1:0-4362 GCA_964609935.1 uncultured Thermodesulfobacteriota bacterium
AAGGATCTGGTGCTCTTGAAGGAAGAGTTCCGTGAACGCTGGAATGAAGGGTGATGTCCGGAAGAAATGAATGACACTGATCCTGTCTCTTGAAGCGTCTGGTATCTAAAAAAGGAAGTCTTATACATGCACCACGTTTTTCTCCCTGTTTACAATGAAGTCAAGGCCATCAAGGGACTCATCCAGAGGCTGGAGTCCTTGTTCGAAGAATGGGCCGTTCCTCTCCATATTCTGGTGGTGGATGATGGGAGCACGGATGGGAGCGGCGAGATTTTGGACAGGTTTCAAGACCGGAGCAACTTCACCCTTCTCAGGCACCAAAGGAACCAGGGCATCCAAGGCGTTTTCCGGACAGGGGTTGAATACCTTGCAACGAACGCAGAAGCGAACGACACGATGGTCCTCATGGAAGCGGATGCGACCAACGACCTGGAGAGCCTGCCCGGAATGCTGGAGTCCCTGCGAAACGGAAGCGACGTTGTCATTGCATCCCGCTTTGTCCCCGGTGGGAACCTGATCGGTTTTCCTCTCTGGCGAAGCATTCCCTGCAAGGTCGTCAACCGACTGCTCCGAACCGTCTTTGCAGTGGGAAACGTAACGGATTACACGATCTTCTTCCGGGGGTACTCCATGAAACTGCTCCAGCAGGGGGTCCAAACGTACGGCCCGGCATTGATCGAAACCGTGGGTTTTGTGGCCAACGCTGAAATGCTGTTGAAACTGAGCGCTTTCAATCCTCAGATCCGTGAAGTGCCGCTCGTGTACCGATACAACCTCAAAGAGAGCCGGAGCAAGCTGAAGATCCTGTTCACCATCAGGCAATACCTGAAACTCCTCGCAGGCCACCTTCGTCGCAGGAAGGGCCGACTTGGTTCATGATGCATTCTTCGATTCGAGACCCGCGTTCCCGTGGGAAGATTGCTTTCCTTTACCGGGGTTACGAAAACATCGGTATTCAGTACCTCTCCGCAGTGTTGAGACAGGCGGGCTTCTCCACGCGCCTGTTCTTTGACCCGGAACTCTTTGATGATTGGATCCTGCGCGTTCCCCGTCTGATCCGGGCCTTTGACTATTCCGGGCACGTGATCGATGAAACAGCGGCCTGGAAACCGGACCTCATTCTTTTTTCCGTTGTGACGTACGACTATCTCTGGGCAAAGCAGCTTGCGAGCCGGCTGAAGGAAAGGCTGGATGCACCCATTGTGTTTGGGGGGATCCATGCCACATCCGTCCCGGAGAAGGTTCTGGAAAATCCTTTTGTGGATTTTGTCGTGCAGGGGGAAGGGGAGGAGGCCGTTGTGAAGCTGGCCGAGCACGTCATGGAAGGCGCAAGCCTCGAGACCGTTCCGAATCTCTGGTCTCGGGGGAACGGACAGGTCCACGCTCCCGGGCAGCTCGTGCCGCTGCTCCAGGATCTGGATGCGATCCCCTTTCCCGACAAGGAACTGCACATCAACGCATCCGAGCACTTTCGCATCGGCTACACCGCTGTCAGTGGCAGGGGGTGCCCGAACAATTGCACGTATTGCCACAACAACATACAGCGAAAAATCTATCCCCTGAAAGGATACTTGAGAAGGCGGAGCCCGGAGAACGTGATTGACGAGCTGAGCACGGCCAAGATGCGTTACGGATTCGATTTCGTCCGGTTTTCCGACGACAATTTCTGTTACGATGTGAACTGGCTGGAGGCTTTTGCGCCCCTGTATGCCGAGAAGGTGAACCTTCCTTTCTGGATCTTTATCCATCCCAGCACATCCAACACAAGGATCGTGAAAGCACTCAAACAGGCCGGGTGTGTGGAAGTGGAGATGGGCATCCAGACCCTGAACCGAAAGGTCAGGGAGGATGTGATCCAACGGAACGAAACAGAGGCCGAAATCATCGAGGCCATGAGGCTGCTCCGCAAGGAAGGGATACGCTGTACAACGGATTTCATCATCAACCTGCCCGGGCATGACGAAGAGGCGCTGGTGGATGCGATCCGGTTTTTCCAGCGGCACACGCCGAGCCGCGTAAACACATTCTGGATCAACTATTACCCCAGGCTGGATATTACCCGGATGGCCATGGAGGAGGGAGCTTTCACGGACGGGATCATGGAAAGCATCTGCCAGGGCGAAGGCGTCCACACCTTTTTTCAGGGGGGTACCGTATACACGGAACATCTGGCTAGGCTTCAGATCTTTTTCACGCTTTTGCAGGTTTTGCCGAAGGGGTTCCTGGAGAAATTCCTGCGGCGACGATTCTACCGTCGCATTCCCTTTTTCGGGTTCAAGATAACCTACTTTCTCATGTACGTGGTCTCCTACTTGAGTCCGGAAGAGAAAAACGATCTCTATCTGAGGCGTTTCAAAATGCGCTACAGGA
Source organism: uncultured Thermodesulfobacteriota bacterium (assembly GCA_964609935.1). Classification (GTDB taxonomy): domain Bacteria; phylum Desulfobacterota; class DSWW01; order DSWW01; family DSWW01; genus CAYTRL01. Next base: position 2,371 of record CAZSUQ010000543.1, read on the forward strand.
AATACGCTATCCAAAAACTGAAGAAAGCCGTCCGGCTAAACACAGTTCAAAAGCCATTGAAGGGTTTCATCGGAAGAGGAAGAACATGAGGATTTTACTCATCGGCGCTCCCCTTTTTCTCCGGGTCTATATGCCGCCTCTCGGGCTCGGATACATCGCCTCGGTTTTGGAGGAGGACGGTCACGAGGTTCGGCTCATCTCCCTGACCACCCTTCCCGTTCCAGGGCTCTCCGAGATTCAGGAGGAGGTCCGCCGTTTCAAACCGGACATGGTGGGCCACACGGTTCTGTCTCCCTCGGCCAACTCGAGCCGCACCCTTTTTCAAGCGATCCGCGCCGCAGCCCCGGACGTTACCCTTGTGGCCGGGGGTGCACATCCATCCGCCCTTCCCGAACACAGCCTGACGTGGCTGGGGGCGGACATGGCCGTTCTTCGTGAAGGCGAAAGCAGCTTCCGGGAGTTGGTTCATGCCCTGGAAACCGGGCAGGACCTTTCCCAGGTCAAAGGGATTGCGTACAAGGAAAACGGGACGGTCTTGAAGACGCCGCCAAGACCCTTTGAAAGGGATGTGGACCGGCTCCCCCTGCCGGCATGGCACTTGATTCGCCCGGAAACCTACCCGCCCGTTCCCCCCCAGGGGATGCTGAAGGATCCGCCTGCCACCATGATGTTGACATCCCGGGGCTGCCCTTACGAGTGCAGCTTTTGTGCGAGTTTTCGCACCATGGGACGGGCGCACCGGACGCGCGACCCGGGCAAGGTGATCGATGAGATGGCTCTTCTCAAAGAGAACCACGGAATCCGGGAAGTCATGCTCGTTGATCTCAACTTCACGTTCAACCGTGACCATGCGGTTCAGGTGTGCACGGAGATGCTCCGGAGGAACTTCAAAATTACCTGGAAACCGCTTGCCGGGTTCCGGATCGATCACGTGGATGAAGACCTTCTGCGGCTGATCAAGCAGACCGGCTGCTACCAGGTGATCTTCGGGATCGAGAGCTTCAACCAGTGCAGCCTTGACAGGCTGAAGAAGGACCTGGACGTGAAGATCATTCACGATAAGATCCGGATGGCCAAACGGATCGGGCTGAATACCGCCAGTTTCTTCATCGTGGCCATGCCGGGTGAAAACGAGGATCAGGTGCGGCACACCATGCGCGAAGCGAGAAAGAGCCCACTGGATTTTGCCGGCTTCTTCTGCTGGACACCCATACCGGGTGCTACGGATTGGGAGGACTTCGAGAAAACCATTGACCTCGAAACATTCACGTGGGAAAAGCTCAACTACGATGAAGCCGCCTATTCAGAGGAGATTCCCACCAAAAGGCTGAAAAGGCTCCTGTTTGTGGGCCATTTCCTTTTCTATGCCAATCCGAAACGGATCTGGAAGCTCCTCGGACTCGTTCGCCCGCGCTACCTGCGGTTTTTCCTTGCCTTTGCCTTTGACACACTTTTCGGAAGCCGGGGACGCCTGCGGCTCCGGTAGGCGCCCACGCTCCTTCCTTTTCTTCCCCTGTAGAACCGGTGCGCACCCCGGCCGTGGCAACGAGTGCCCCTGTGGGCCGCAAATGCACGAGCCGGGCTAGATGCAGGTTTTCCTGTAGATGGAGTTGTACATGCAGGAGGGGATGAATCCTTTGCGGGTCAGATACAGCGTATTGCACTGCTTTGCGTCCGACAGATCTATGTTGGAAACATTGTACAGCTTTTCGATCGTCACAAAGGTGATCTCCGGGGGGAGGTCCACCCGGTCGATGTTGAAAAAGTGCCGGAGCAGGAACACCATCTTCCTGAGCGCCGTGGGATGACGCAGGAGGTAGGTGGGTTGAAACATGCGCACGGCAGGGAGGTAATCGGCTCCGTTCCCGATGACCGGAAGGGGAAAGAAACAGACCCTCTGCCGGAAATCGATGTGCCCTGTGACCTTGTGGATACGGCTCATGAGCTTCATCGTATCGAGAAAGTCCTTCTCCAGGATCCGTGCACCGCTCT
>CAZSUQ010000544.1:0-4348 GCA_964609935.1 uncultured Thermodesulfobacteriota bacterium
TTTTCTTTCCAGAGAACTGGATGACGAGGATGCCCAGGAACTGCAGCTTCGGGATCCAAGAATCCTGCTGCCGAGGGGCGTGATAATCGAGGATGCCACGGAAATCGACCGGGAAATCATTGAAAACTACTTCCGAAAGACCACGCACCCCCTCCTGGTTCGCTCCCGCAGCCTTTACAAGGATCTGTTGTTCCTTCCGGAAACATCGGCCGTGTTTTTCACAAAAGGGCTCTCCCGAGAGCGCACCTGTCTTGTTGCCAAGGACAGGGAGATCGGAATGATTGCCTTTGCCCTTTTGGAGAACTCCTCCCAGGGAATCAATCTCTCCGGGCTTCTCAACAGCTTTTCATTGTGGTCGGTTCGCGGTGAGGGAGAGAGGCACCGTAGGGTGCGTCGTGGCCTGATCGAAATGGCGGCCCAGCGTTACCGGGCGTGGGGGGCACGCTCGACCATCTGTTTGACAACCGAAGATGATATCACGGACTACCAGGCTTCAGGATTCAATAAGATCAAAGAGTACATCTGCTTTACCTCGACTCGAAGAGCGATCAAGAGCTACTATGACTATGTTCAGGAACTTTTCGGTCCCTTTGAGGAGCGAAATCAGAGGTCCAATCGAAAACAGGCTCCCCGTCAGGTGTCGGCATGACGCCTTACCGTCAGGGTTCGGGAAGGCCTTGATCTGCTCGACAATCTCCATGGACACAGGCTGAACGGAAAGGCCATCCCGTGCTGAGAAGCCCTGGGAAGGACTTGCATCTTAGGCAGCGGTACCTGGAGATCGGAAAAAATCGTCGTCCGGCGTAACGAACGTTGCTTTTAGCAAAGGCCCCGGTTCTTCTTCCCCTTTGATTCTGGAGACGATTCACCCCTGGAACTCTGTGAAAAGAGATTGACAAGGCGATGAACCTCGGCATGAGGGCAAAGCGTATCGTCCTAACAGGTGCATCCGGTTATGTCGGATCCCGTTTGATTCCCCTCCTTTTGAATGACCCGGATGTGGATCACGTAGTTGGCATTGATCAGGGTGAATGCAGGATCCGCTCCCACCCTAAGTGGACGTTTGTTCAAAAAGACATCCGCGATCCGGAAATCCGTTCTCTCTTTCTGGAGGCGGACTGTATGGTGCACCTTGCTTTTGTCGTGAAGAACATTCACGACGATGCGCAGGCAAAGGAAATAAATCTCCGTGGAGCGGATAATCTCCTAGAGGCCTGCAGATCCGCCCCTGTCAGAAGGATCGTTTTCATCAGCAGCGCAGCCGTGTATGGATACGGGCCTCGTCCCCCTGCCGGCGTTTCCGAAGATGCGCCGATTCGGCCGGATCCCACGCATGTTTATTCGATTTCCAAAGCCTTGGTCGAGCGGAAGCTACAAACATTTCAAAAGGAGCATCCGGAAACGGGCCTCTGCATCCTGAGGCCGACACTGGTCGTTGGCCCCGGTGTCAACAACAGCCTTGCGAACCTGTTCAGGAAGAACACCTTGGTCGGTGTGCTTGGATACAACCCACAAGTTCAGGCGGTTGAAATCCAGGACATGATACACGCCCTTCATGCTGCCATAAAAAGGAACGAGACCGGCGTGTTTAATGTCGGCCCCGTGGATGCCGTGTCGGTCAGTGAGATTTGCAGACGTTTCAGTATACGCGTGCTAAAGGTGCCCTAAATTCTCTTTCAGGGCCTTCTTCACATTCTCTACAAGACCGGTCGTTCCCACATCCCTCCCCAATCCATCACCAGATTCCTCTATTCCCTTACGGTGGACTCAAGCCGTTTCCGCAATGTCTTCCAGTGGAAACCCGTATACACCACTCTGGAGGCCCTTGCGCAGATCCGTAGAACTTCGTAATAATTTTCTTTAAAGTAATAAAAAGAAATAGCCGACAAACAAGAAGGGAAAGGGAGAAGTATGTCCAACTATTTGATGGAAGATCCCATTGAAGCGGAACGTTTGGAAATCAAGACCAAAAGGAAGAATATTCTCAGGGAGTTGGAAGTCGTGCCGTTAGAACCGGGTTTGAGCGTCATCGAGCTGGGGTGCGGGACGGGTGCAGTGACTCGTATTCTGGGGGAACAGGTGTTCCCCGGACGTACAATTGGCATGGATCTAAGTCCTCACCGTCTGAGCATAGCGCAGGCCATCGTGCAAGAGGAGGGGAGGAAAAATATCGGTTTTATTTGCAGTGATATTTTTTCGAATGGGTTGAAACCGGGCCAGTTCGATGTGGCCTATTCGCGATGCACGTTCCAGTACCTGGCCGGAGAACGGGGGAGGATGGCTCTTCGGAGAATGAAGGAGCTTGTGCAACCCGGTGGCCGTGTTGTGGTGGCTGATATCGACGGCGTATGCCTCTACCGTGTGCCCTATGATGAAGAACGTGAGAAGGGTGTGGGCCAGCTACTCGACAAACTGGGAGAACTGGGATTCGATAACTTCATCGGGCGTAAGCTCTACGGCATGTTTCTTGAGGAGGGATTCCGGGACATCCAGGTGGATCTCCTGCCTTATTATCTGATTCCAGGGAAAGCGGATCCGGTTACGGTGCGCGTCTGGGAGATGAAGATGGAGATCCTTGATGAGTTGCTGAACCAGGTATTCGGATCCAAGAAGAAGGCAACAGAGCTCACGGTTCGGTTTCTGGACGATTTCCACAGGGAAGATGTCTTTCTGTACAACATGATCTTTATTGTTCAGGGAACGCCCGGGTCCGTTCCCAATGGAACCTGAATGAACACTGTGCACTCAACCGAAGACTTTCGTAAACCGGAACTGTCCGGCTTTGCAATGAAGGCGGCCCTCCTCTACCTGGAGACGCATTTTGGGGCTGGAGAGGTTGACGATTTCCTGGCGTCTCACGGCGTGTCCCGTGACTACTTCAACGATTCCAACAACTGGATTTCCTATGAACTGGCCCACGACCTGCTCTCGCTCATCCGGGACAGGGCGGGCTCTGAAAAGGCCTGCTGGGAGGCCGGTACCTATACGTGGAAACCCGAGGTTTTGGGCCGTGCAGTGTCCCTAGCCTTGAAGTCGGTGGGAACTCCGGTTCTTTGCTTCAAACAAGTCATAAAGAATGCAAAGGTTTACAACCGTGTAGGCGTTTTCAGGATCCTGAAAGCAAAGGAAAACCACCTGGTCCTCGAGTACCGGGCAGAACAGGGGTTCGGTGAAAAGGACAAGCTGTTCTGTCAATACCGGCTGGGACAATATTCCGCGATTCCCACGATCTGGGGACTTCCTTTTGCAAACTGCACGGAAGTCGGCTGTATTGCCGACGGAGCCGATGCCTGCGTGTATGAATTCCGTTGGCAGATGAAGCCGTCTCATCTGTATCCGCTCTCCGGAATGCTCATCGGTACGATCATCGGACTCCTCGTCGACCTTGATGACATCCGGCACCCGGTTCTTTCAACCGTGTTATTCCCATCCATTTTCATGCTCTCCGGATACCTGGCAGGGAAGATTCTCTCTTTACGGCAGGCTCTTTTGAGAAATGAAACGGTCAACAAGGAACAGCAGGAAGCGCTGGAATCTTCTGTAAGCGGCCTTTCCGACAAGTACGTGGAGCTGCAAAAGTCCAACAAGGAGCTGGAAGAAGCGCACACTGAACTGACCCTGCACAAGGAACACCTGGAAGAGCTGGTTGACGACCGCACCCGGGAACTGAAACAGAGCAAGGCCAAGCTGGAGGAATCCTACGAGAAGCTCCAGGAACTGGACAAGATGAAGATGGTCTTCTTCAACAATATCAGCCACGAGCTGCGCACCCCTCTTGCCCTGACCCTGGGGCCCGTGGAGGCGATGCTGCAGGGAGAACTGGGGCCGCTTCCGGGCCGTCAAAAGGAATACCTGTTCAATATCCACAACAATGCCTTACGTCTCCTCAAGCTGATCAACAACCTGCTGGACCTGGCCAAGCTGGAAGACGGGAAGATGTCGCTGAACTATGGAAAATACAGCCTGCAGAGCCACGTCCTGGAACTGGTGGATTCCTTCCGGGTCACCGCGGAGAAGCGGAGCATCCGGCTGGAAACGGAAGGCGATCCGGACATGCAATATGTCTGTTTCGACCGTGAGAAGGTGGAGAAGGTTTTCCTGAATCTGCTGGGAAATGCCCTGAAGTTCACGCCGCAGGGCGGTTCCATCCTTGTTCGTTGGGGCATGGAAGGAGATTTCGCCAGGGTCCATGTGATGGATTCAGGGCCGGGAATCCCTGAGGGCTCTCTGCACAAGATCTTCGATCGCTTCGTCCAGGTGGACGATTCCGAGAGCAGGCAGTACGGGGGAACCGGCATCGGGCTCTCGCTGGCAAGGGAGATCGCAGAGCTTCATGGCGGAAAGGTGA
>CAZSUQ010000545.1:0-4347 GCA_964609935.1 uncultured Thermodesulfobacteriota bacterium
TGCTGGGATACAACGACGGCCCGATACGGGTCACGCGACGCGTCTACAGCAGCATCGTGATCAAGGGGATCAAGATGGACCGGTTCATGGGGGACGCCAAGCTGGAGACGGAAAGCCACTATTACGGCAGCTACTTCTTCTTTGACGGTGAAGTGAGCCTGCCGGGCTTTGTGAAGAAGATCTCCAAGGTCAAGGCCATGTTTACAACCGACTTCTCATCTCTTTCCAGTGGTCTCGGCTGGTACAACGCGGTCAATGGGCCGGCCCAGGGCTGCATCGTAGACGGAAAGATGTCTCCTCAGGAACAGGCCCTGTCCGACGTGCCCTACAAGTGGTCCCTCCTGGTGGGCCCACAGGGAGGATGGGCAAACATCCTGCAGATGCATACCGAGTCTGTCCGCCCCAACATGAAGCTCTTTTACCTGGACGACTCCTCCTACAAGAACGAGAAGGATCCAGATCTGAACGGCACCTGGGCGTCAACCGGATACTACCTCGACAAGCTGGACAAGGTGGGAGAGACCGTGTCCTTTCGCACGAGCATCTTCGCCATACCCAGGACCTTCACCACCTCGGACACCGAGGAACTCGTTCGCCTGATCTATCACCCGCTTGAGGCGTCTGTGAAAACGGGCTGGTGAGGGGATCCCTGAAAAAGCCTCCGCAGATGACGCAGTCAACGGAACACGGAAAAGGTCCGTGGCAATCCCACCTGGATACGGCTCTTCGAGCCGTGGAGAAAGCGGGCCGACTTCAGATCGATGCCCTCGGTCGGCCCCGCGCCGTGGTTTTCAAAAGCGCAAGGGATCCCGTTACGGACGTGGACCGTGCATGCGAAGATGCCGTGGTACGCATCATCCGCCGGCGTTTCCCTTCACATGATTTCCTTCTGGAAGAGACCCCAACGGCAAGGACGGGCTCCCCCTACCTGTGGGTGGTGGACCCGCTGGACGGGACGGCCAACTATGCCAAGGGCTTTCCGCATTTCTGCTGCTCCATTGCCCTGCAACACCAGGACGAGACGGTTCTGGGCGTGGTGCGGGATCCTGTTCGAAAGGAGCTGTTTACAGCGGTTCGAGGGAACGGGGCCTTTCTCAACGGGATGCCGATCCATGTGAGTGAAGAGAAGAGGTTGGTTCGAAGCCTGTTGGCCACCGGCTTCCCCAAGAACATGCTTGAGGCCCAGGACACCAACGTGGACAAGTTCATTCGCATGACCCCCCATGTGCAGACCATTCGTCGGTCCGGGTCTGCTGTGCTGGATCTCTGCTACGTGGCTTCCGGCAGGCTCGACGGATACTGGGTCGTCCAGACCGCTCCCTGGGATACGGCGGCAGGGGTTCTCTTTGTTGAGGAGGCAGGCGGGCGCGTCACGAATCTGTCAGGGGAGCCTCATGGGAATCAGGGCAGCAGGTTGCTTGCCACGAACGGGAGGATCCACGATCCCGTGCTGGATCTCCTTGGGGAGTCCCCTTAGGGATCCATCTCGGTGAGGAACCCCCTTTACTGCTTGGGTGCAAGAAAATACATTCGACCCGTCCGGTTCATCCAGCCTGCAACCTGCCCTGCGGCTTCGCCGGACCCCCAGTAGATATCCGCCCTCCTCGGCCCTCGAATGGCGCCGCCCGTGTCCTGATTCAACATGAAGCGTCGGATCTTCTTCCACGACGTGGGGCCTTCTTCTCCGAGCACAGGGATCTCGGTCTCGATGTAGACCAGGGCGCCGGGAGGATAGGCACTGGAATCCGTGGCAATGGACCGCCCGGGGGTGAGAAGGACGCCAGCGCTGCCAAGAGGTCCCACGGCCACCTCCTCGAAAAAGATGTAACTTTCGTTGTATTCAAGCGTCCGATCCACCTCTGCCGGCTGGTCCTTCAGGTAGGATTTCAGTGCCTGCATGGACATCTGTTCTTTTGGGATCTTGCCTGTTTTGGTCAGGAGCTTTCCGATGCTCCTGTAAGACCTTCCGTTGCTTCCTGCGTAATGGACGGAGGTCATGCTCCCATCCGGAAAGACGATTCTTCCTGAGCCCTGAATGTGGAGAAAGAAGGCTTCCACCGGGTCCTGGACCCATGCAATCTCGTAGCCCCGACCGCCCAGGAGCTGCAACCGGTCGATCTCATAACGCGTGTAATAGGGAACCAGCTTGCCGTTCTGGTAACGCCCCACGATACGCTTCTTCCGGGTTCCGGGCAGGAAGTTTTTCAGATCAACGGTAATCAGATCACTGGGGACGCTGTAGATAGGCACCATATAATCAATGCCCGGGAGACGGGATCCATAAAGGACGGGTTCATAATAGCCGGTAAAAAGGACATCCTTCCGCTTGCCTCCCCCCCGGTACAGGTGAAACCTGCTCTTGATCAGTTCCCTTTTCTCTTTTTCATCCGTAGCCTTCTCCATCAGGGCGAGGAAGTCCTCCAGGGACTTTTTCAGGTCACCTGCTTTGTAATGATCCTTGCCAAAGCGAAAGGTCTTGTCGGGATCCGCGCCTTCGTAATATTCCATGCTGGCCCGAACCGCTTCCACAAGACTCGTGAGGGACATGTCATCAGACAAGTCCGGCACACTCCACCCGGAAACCCGCTTCAGGGCGCTGTGCGTCTCTGGGGACATAGCGGGTCTGTCAGCCACCTCTTTTCCCGTGCCGGCGCAGGCGGCTGCCAGCAGAAGACAGAGAATGCATCCAAGAAATACATGAGAAAACTGCTTGCCCATCTCCAATTCCCTCCTTGATTTTTGGGATCCTTCATCAGGGTATAATGAATTCCCACATTTCGCAATGAACCCGGTACACGGTTGATTTATTTTTCAGTTTTCATAATCTGTATATTGATATTTTTCTGGACAGACCCTCTACCGCGTGCACAGGATGAGGCCTCGAGCCCTATGGAAACAGAACCTTTGAGCATTCCCTGCATCCTCACCATGGCAGGCTCCGATTCCGGGGGCGGTGCAGGCATACAGGCCGACCTGAAAACCATCACGGTTCTCGGTGGCTTCGGGATGAGCGCCGTCACAGCACTCACTGCACAGAACACACAATCCGTTGTGGAAGCCCGTCCGCTTCCGGGCGAGTTCGTGCTCAAGCAGATCGAAACCATTGCTTCTGATCTCCCCATCCATGCGGCCAAGACCGGCATGCTCGCGAACCAGGAGATCATCGAAGCCGTTGCCCGGGGCATCCGGCAGTTCAAGATCCGTCCTCTTGTGGTGGATCCGGTCCTTGTCTCCAAGGGAGGCCACTCCCTCCTTGAGGACAGCGCCCGTGAATGCCTGATCCGGAACCTGTTCCCCCTTGCCGCTCTCATCACTCCAAACCTCCCTGAGGCCAGCCTGCTGAGCGGGTTGCCCGTTGAATCCGAAGATCAGTGCAAGGATGCTGCCCTCAAGCTCTACGACATGGGCCCGGAGGCTGTTTTGATCAAGGGGGGACATGGAAAGGGTGAGGATTCCGTGGATATCCTCTACGACGGAACCGGATTCACGCAATACGCTTCCCGGCGCCTCGACACGCCCAACACGCATGGAACCGGCTGCACCTTCTCGGCTGCCATTGCAACCCTTCTTGGGAAAGGACATCCCCTTAAAGAGGCCGTGGGAGAGGCGAAACGTTTCATAACAGACGCCATTCGCTTTTCCCTCCCCATCGGCAAGGGGCACGGGCCCACCAACCCACGAGCCGCGTCTTTTCGTGATGCCGAGCGTTTTCACGTACTGGAAGCTTTGAAGCAGGCGGCAAACCGTCTTCAGTCCAGCCCGGAACTCCTCGCTCTGTCCCCGGAAGTGCAGTCCAATCTCGGCTACGCCCTTCCTCAAGCATCCGGCTACGAAGAGGTGGCCGCATTCCCGGGACGGATCACCCGCTTTCCGGAAAGGCTTCGGGTTGCCGCCTCCCCGGCATTCGGCGCTTCCCGTCACATCGCACGTATCATCCTTTCGGCCATGCAAACCAATCCCTCTTCCCGGGCTGCCATGAACATCCGCTTCGCTGAATCGCTGTTGAGCCTGGCAAGGGATAAGGGCATGTCGGTTGCCGGTTTCGACCGGAACCTGGAGCCTGATGACATAAAGGCGCGAGAAGGGGGAACGCTGGAATGGGGAACGCTGGAGGCCATCCGCACCTCGCCTGCCTGGCCGGACTTGATCTTTGACCGCGGGGATGTGGGCAAGGAGCCCATGATTCGCGTGCTCGGGTCCGACCCGGCAGATGTGCTGGACAAAATCCTCTTTCTCGTCTGAGTCCCCTTCGATGACCCGGCAAATCCGGGTCGCTTCATTGAACCACGCCGCCACCGGGAAAAGGATCCTTCCAACGAGGGAAAAGGAGCTAGCCATGGAAGTGTT
>CAZSUQ010000546.1:0-4341 GCA_964609935.1 uncultured Thermodesulfobacteriota bacterium
TCTGTTATGCTTTCCACATCTCATAAACCACGGCAGAGGAATAATTCGAGTTTATCCTTCTTTTGCAGAGGAATGAATAAATAAACCAAAAATATTATATTGGGGGGGGCAAACACATAATATGGTTTCCTTGTCCGTTTCGTTTTCAACTTCCATACAGCCGCCCAGGAGGATTGTTTCCCGTCTTCATGAGCTGGACGCATCACTTATCATGTGAATCATTACGGAGTTTCTTCTGCATCTCCTGGATTTTTCCCTTGAGATAGGTCCGATGTTCAGGGGAGAGCCTGCAGCGCTCCACGGCTGTCCCGTAGACGCTTGAAGCATCCTCGCTCCTTCCTTCTGCTTCATGGATATCCCCCAGGAGCAGGTAGGCGTCCGTGCAGGTGGGCCATTTCTTGACCACCATGCTCAGCACCTCGGTTGCGCGCACGAGATCTCCGGTCTCCCGTGCATAGAAGGCCAGGGTATAACCATGCTTCGGGCTCGAGCGGAGCTTGAATGCCTTTGCGAGCAGTTCAAGGGACTCTTCCCGGCGGCTCTGTGCAATGAGCACGCCAAGGTTGTATGCCGCCTCTGCCATCCCGGGGTCCGCCTTCCGTGCAGCCCGGAGGTGCGCTTCGGCTGACCGAAGATCGTGCTGCTCTGCCTTCAGAAGTCCCATATTGAAATGTGCGGTCGCGTTGCCGGGATCAATGGCCAGGGCCTTTTCCAGGGACTCCTCAGCCTTTCTGCTCTTGCCCGAACGGGCATAGGCAAGGGAGGCATTCACCAGGGGCACCGTGTTCCCGGGATCGAGCCGTATGGCAGCCTCATAAGAGGCCAGGGCGAGCCCGTAGTCGCCACGGCTCATGTGAAAGTTGCCCATGTTGTAGTGCGAGGTCCACTGGTCCAAACGGGAAGTCAGTGATGCGAGAAATTCTTTGCTGGCCATTTCCAGCTTGACCAAGTCCCCCTTTTTCACTTGATTCAAAAACCCTCCTGAAAAGGGGGCAAGTGCCATGGCAGCGCGTATGCGGACCAACCGGTAATCGTCGTCCACAGTCTCGAGAAGGGGCTTGAATGCCTCTGGAAAAGGCATGGCGGTCAAGGAAGAAACAGCGGCCGATCGTACCAGGGGAGAGGGGTCTTCCATGGCCTGGAGGAGCATGGGTCTTACACGTTCGTCTTCACATGCGCTGAGAAGCCGGATCAGGGACGCAGCAACCACCTCGTCACGAACCGGGTTCTTCAGGTAGCACAGGATGTCAGGCAGCCTTTCCCAGTCCTGTTTCCTGGCTGCATCGATCAGCCCGGCACGGTGAAGCACGGGTGCCTGATAGTCGCGCTTGTGCCATTTGCGCACGAGGTCGTCCGCCCAGGTTGCGTCCTTGTCCTTGTGGCAGATGTTGCACGCATTCGGGGAATCAAAGGCAAGGGTCGCCGCAGGCGTTGGGGGCAGCATGGAGTGGTCGCTCCGGCGCATGCGGGCGAACTCGGTCATGGGCATGTGGCAGTGGATGCACCTGCTGCCCGGTTTGTCCGGGGGGTGACGGGTGTGTACGGCCGCGTTTTTCACCCTCTCTGCATGGCAGGGCATGCAGGCCTGGTCGGGATCCTCCTTCTGTCGGAATCGGCCGCTGGACGTGTGACAGTGAAGGCAGTGGAGCTCACCCGACTTCACACACGGGCTCATGAGCCAGAGCGTGTACGTGTAGTTCTCACCCAGGTCCCTGCCGTCCGGGTGGAAGTCGGGGTGCTCCAGGGCCACGAGGTCGTAGTGGTCAAAGTACCTTTCGCCCGGCTGAAAGGACGGGCTCACCGGTGCCCCTTTCGTGTGACAGGGCGCACAGGCAGCGTTGACCTGTTCCGAGCTGTAACCATGCCGGGGTGTGATCACACGGGTCTTGAGATCCCGGGGGACCTCTCCCTTTCCGGCCTCGCGGCAAACACGGACATGTTCCTCTCCGGGCCCGTGGCAGGCTTCGCAGTTGATGCCCGGCTCGGCCCAGGTGGTGGTGTACGTGTCGTTCCCGGGGTCGTAATTGGTTGAGAGCTGGCTCACGTGGCAGCTGTGACACGCCGTGTTGAAGGTGTAGGGCCACTCCTTCCAGTTCAACGGCTCGTCTTCAGCTCCTCCTGGGAAGTGTCGGACGCCGCTCGCTGCAGTGTCGAACCACTCCTTCCTGTGAACATCGTAGGCAACGGGCAGGGTCTGCAAACGGCCCTTTTCCATTGGCGTGAGGAAATAGTACACGTTCTTCCCCCCCATGGCATGAACCATGGGGTATCTTTGTTCCCCATCCGGGCCGCTCTCCTTCACCCAGCCATGGCCCTCTCCAATCTCGGCGCGATACCGAAATCCTTTGATGGCGATGTCTGCTTCCTGGGGGGTGAGCCTGGTGCGGGCCAGTTCCTGCGTGTAGGGCTGCATGGCAAGCCCGTGGTGAGAGGGGACCCATAGCTCGTAGAACCTCTCGTGGCACTCCCGGCAGCTTACGGAACCGGTATATCCCCGGGTCACGGGCTCAGCTTCGGATTCCTTTTGCTCCCGGTCTGCCTCCTGGACAGGTGCGGAGATGTCGCGCTGGCATCCCCAGAGGAACACCATCAAACAGAAAACCAAAGAGATTGCGAGCCTGGAAGGGCCTTTTCTCACGCTGGTCTTTCCCTGTTCCCGGTGACAAAAATGCCGTGGTGCTCTTGCTCGACCCGAATGAGGAAAGCTTCTTCGTCCATTACTATAATGGAAACAGCATGATTGTCACGATCCCTAGGCGTTGAAAAACGCCCACCCGCGGCGTTTGGCTCTTCCTGCGTCGCACGACCATGATCCGAGGTCGAATCACCCTGGACTTTTTCAACGCCTAGGTTCGGGGAAATGATAAGGGAAGGGCAGGGGGCGACTTTTGGGGGAAATGAGATCGGTGCCGGGGTAATAAAAGGACCCGGGACATTCAGGAGGGCCTCGCTTGAGAGGCGCGTCTCTGCATGGAAAGCGTCCTCCCCCGGCATACCAGGATCGTACGTCTGACAAGCGCATTCCGGTGCAGGCAGAGCTGCATGATTGAGAGGATCTCGGCCAGCATGCCTCTTTTCCGTGAGCCGGCCGGGAAGAGTTCCATCATGCGCCTGGAGGCCCTTGATATCGTTTCCTGGCGCCGGAGGCTGCCCTTCACATGTTCCTGAGACCTCTTGCAAAGCCCCTCCTTTTTTCCCGGTCCATTGAAGAATGCCTCCACGGCCTTCAGGTATTGCAGGGACTTGGCCTCCAGGTTCCTCGAGGTCATCAAGGCTTCATGGATGCGTCCCTGGATCAAGAGCCGCAGCAGTTGATGCTCGGATTCCGTCTGTTCCTGTTCCAGTCGTTTCGGATACTCCATGGGGGCTCCCAAAACATTGCCTTGAAAACCGGTTTATCTGTTCGATGAAATCGCCTGTGAGAAGGTTTCTTTGGAAAAGAGGCCATGGAAGCCTGAAGCACGTGAAGCGGACACATGGGACAGGACTCAGAAGCAGGGATTCCCGGTGCAGACATGGTGCAGGGAAGGGGAGTCAAGGGGCAGGCGGCCCCCTGACTCCCAACAGACGAATCGTTGTCCATGGATGGAACGCGGCAGATGTGTGTTTTTCATCCACCTGCTAAGGGTCTTTCTTCTTCCTGCTATCGTTCACGCGGTCCCGCACGCACTGCGTTGTTAGAGCGGAAAGGACCACCTGCCCGGTTGAAAGCACGATCACGGTACGGGTTTTGTGTCCGTTTGTGGCAGTGATGAGCCTGTCCTGATCGGATGCGTCTTTCTTCAGCCTGCGAACCGATGCCCCATCCGGTTTGAGCAGGACAGCGACGAGGTGCCCCTCCACGTAATTGTCATGTCCGATGTGTACCATCATGGTATTGAACCCCTGTCTTGTTCTCGATCACCGTCTGCGGTTTTGGTTGTGTCCTGACGGGGGGCATGCTCGTGATTCTTCCTGCTGCAATGGGCCGCAATCACAGGAATTATATCAAATTTCGTGGGGAATTGCGGACTTTATTCTTGTTTCACGCCGGGGCAGAAAACCATCCCCCAAAGAGGCCTGTCCTGTCCCTCTTCGGCCGTCATGCCCCCTGAATCTGAGCCGCGTTGCGGATGTATGCGGGCTCGTCGAGATTCACCTCTCTGGCTCCTGCACCGCCTCCGGCAGGGATGCTCCCCAAGGGATTCCTTTCGCATTCCTTTTGGAGGAAGCGGGGGACCTGGACCGTTTTGTCCCTCTCCTTTTTGTCGGCTGCTTCGCCCATGCCCTGGCTGTTCATCCGCTTGGGGACATCCTTTTCTGCTTGCACGGGCTTCTCCCTTCGCCCGATACCCGTGGCGA
>CAZSUQ010000547.1:0-4339 GCA_964609935.1 uncultured Thermodesulfobacteriota bacterium
TTACTGATAGACCCCGGATTGGGTAAAAAGCGGGTTTGAAACGACTATCCTCAGACGTTCGTCAAGCGGTCGTACCGCCATGGAGCAACGGATGTGGTGCTGCAAGCGCCACTCGTTACAGAGCTCGTTTCGGAGAAGGAGGGGATGCAGAACCTATGGATCTACATCCTCATCGAACACCAGTCGGATAAGGACCCGACCATGGCGCTCCGGATGCTGGAGAACGTGCTGGAAATCTACCGGTTCCAGGAACGGGAATGGAATCGGCACCACGGCCCGAACACGCGGCTTTGCCTCGAGCCTGTGCTGCCCGCTGTGTTCTACACGGGTACCAGGGCATGGGACGATATGGGAACGCTCATGGACCTCACCCGGGCGGGCGAGCAATTCCGGAACGAGATTCCTTTCCTGCGCCCCCTGTTCCTGAGCCTGCCTGGTGTCGCGCCCGAGGTTCTTGAGACCGAGGGTGGATTCTTCGGGTGGGTTCTCCACCTGACGCGGGCCAGGAAGGGGAAGGCAGGTACATTCCGGCGGCTCGTTGCACGGATCGTCCGTCACCTGGAGTCCATGCCGGAGGAGGACCGTGCCCGCTGGGAGGAATTTCTTGCTTATATTCACGCGCTTGTATATCATGAACGGCATCCTGCGGAACAGCCTCGCCTCCAGCAGGAGATCGAGGCGTCCGTGATGATAGACACCCACCGACAGGAGGTGTGCAGGATGGGAAAAACAATTGCTGATGACCTGATGGAAAAGGGGATGGAAAAGGGGCAGGCCCTGGGCCAGCTCAAAAAGGCCCGTGCGACCCTGATCCGTCAGCTGGGAGTGCGTTTCGGTGAAATGCCCGAGAAGACCGTGGCTTTCATCCAGGCCACGAGCGATCTGGAACAGCTGGATACCTGGCTGGACAGGTTTGCCATTGCGGAAACCCTGGAGGACGTCGGTATCGGGTCATGACAGGCAACCGATGAACCTCAGGTCTGCACGAATCGAATCGTGTCTGTACCCGTCCCTCACTTTTTTCAAAATACCCTGTAACCCGCGTTGTTCCGTTTCGACTCACTGTTCGAACGCGTACCGTTTTCGACAAAGCGGAGCAGCACCGTGGAACAGCCTCGACAGCGGGACATCATCCGGAACTTCCCCGAGAAGGACCCGGCCATGGCGCTCCGGATGCTGGAGAACGTGCTGGAAATCTACCGGTTCCAGGAACGGGAATGGAATCGGCACCACGGCCCGAACACGCGGCTTTGCCTCGAGCCTGTGCTGCCCGCTGTGTTCTACACGGGTACCAGGGCATGGGACGATATGGGAACGCTCATGGACCTCACCCGGGCGGGCGAGCAATTCCGGAACGAGATTCCTTTCCTGCGCCCCCTGTTCCTGAGCCTGCCTGGTGTCGCGCCCGAGGTTCTTGAGACCGAGGGTGGATTCTTCGGGTGGGTTCTCCACCTGACGCGGGCCAGGAAGGGGAAGGCAGGTACATTCCGGCGGCTCGTTGCACGGATCGTCCGTCACCTGGAGTCCATGCCGGAGGAGGACCGTGCCCGCTGGGAGGAATTTCTTGCTTATATTCACGCGCTTGTATATCATGAACGGCATCCTGCGGAACAGCCTCGCCTCCAGCAGGAGATCGAGGCGTCCGTGATGATAGACACCCACCGACAGGAGGTGTGCAGGATGGGAAAAACAATTGCTGATGACCTGATGGAAAAGGGGATGGAAAAGGGGCAGGCCCTGGGCCAGCTCAAAAAGGCCCGTGCGACCCTGATCCGTCAGCTGGGAGTGCGTTTCGGTGAAATGCCCGAGAAGACCGTGGCTTTCATCCAGGCCACGAGCGATCTGGAACAGCTGGATACCTGGCTGGACAGGTTTGCCATTGCGGAAACCCTGGAGGACGTCGGTATCGGGTCATGACAGGACAGCCGATGAACCTCAGGTCAGCACGAATCTATCCGTGTCTGTATCCGTCCCTCACTTTTTTCAAAATACCCTGTAACCCGCGTTGTTCCGTTTCGGACCACCGCTGCTTTTTCAGGAATCTTGCGAGCTTTTCTGCCCCAGGCTCTCCACATACCATGCTGAAGCCATTTCCAGCCCTTTCTGGACTGCGTATCCGGGATCGTATCCAAGAAGATCTCTGGCTTTTGAAATGTCAGCAAGAGAGGCCTTTCCTACCAGATCTCTGATGTACGAGTAGAGTTCATTCAGGGTCGTGCGATGGCCGCATGCAACGTTGTACACCTGGTTCACGGCGGCTTTGTTGGTGGTACACGCCGAGAGCAGATTGGCCTGGACGCAGTTATCGATATAGCAGAAATCCAGGCTGGTTTTCAGGCCCGATTCATGAGTGAGAAGGACCTGTCGTCGAGAAGACCGGCGTGGGTTTCCCTTTCGCGTGGATGCGTTGTTGGTGCCAGGTCTTGAATCAGAGCTTGGGTCAAGGGCCTGCGAAAAATAACTACCTCATTTACAGGGATCTTTTTGCGCAGGTCCACACTTCGGAAAACCACTGGAATCAATCCCATCCGGAGAACTCCATGTTTGACAGACGGGGAACAGGAGGTGAGAATATTCAGTACCATGGCTTGATTTCCTTGACGGAAGCCTTGTACCATCGGGCTACCTCTTATCGTTGATCGGCTCTTCAGATGAAAATTACTTTCGAGGGTTTCCCCCGGATCACGGCCGACCCGTCCCTGCTGGAGGGGAAGCCCTGTATTCGCGGCATGCGCCTGAGTGTCCAGCGCGTTCTTGACATCCTTTCTGAAAATCCCTCCTGGGATGACCTCCGTCAGGACTATCCTGAACTGGAAGAAGAAGATGTCCGGCAAGCTCTGGGATTTGCCGCTGCAAAATGAGGTACGGTGCCAGGAGGTACGAGGGCAGAACCTTCAGCTCTGTCACCCCATTTCGTGCCACGTCCCGCGTCCGCGGCCCCTGGGAGTCAGACGTCCTGCCTTCACGAGGTTTCTGAGGTGGTCCTTGATGGTGTTGCGGCTGGCTCGGGTGAGGGCAGCCGCCTCCTTGACGGTCAGCCTGCCGTGTTCGCGTACGATACCCAGCAACTGCTCGGAGAGGGGTGGCAGTGGGGCCATCGACCGCACTCTTCCGAGCTTGTGCTCCAGGACTTCCTTCTGCTGAACGAGACATTGCAGGAAGAAGGCGAGCCAGTCGACGAGGTGTGACTCGTCCCCATCCAGTGTTGCCTGGGCGCGGCGAAGCGCCCTGTAGTATTCGTCCTTGCTCTCCTCCACGACGCGTTCGAGCGAGGTGTACGGAACGTAGCCGTACCCTGATCTCAGGAGGAGGAGCGTGGTCAAGGCTCTCGACAGGCGACCGTTGCCGTCCTGGAAGGGATGGATGGCCAGAAAACGCACGATGAAGGTTCCGATCACCAGCAGGGGATGGTGCTCCCCGGCTTCGAGGCCTGCCCCTGTCCAGGCAACCAGAGCTTCCATCAGGCGCGGCGTGTCGAACGGCGTCGCCGTCTCGAAGATCACGCCCACACTGCGTCCGGAGGCATCGAAGACCTCGACGTGGTTGGGTAGCGTCTTGTACCGCCCCCGGTGCCGCCCGTCCTTTTCCGAGTATTTCAGCAGGATCCGGTGAAGTTGCTGAACGTGGTTCTCGGTGAGGGGGATCCCGGTGAAGGACTCGAAAACCACCTTCATGAGCGCGGCGTACCCGGCAATCTCCTGCTCGTCACGTGAACGGAACGAGCGGATTTCCAGCCCAGAGAGGAGCCTTTCGATCTCGTCATCCTCGAGCTTCACGCCCTCGATGCGGGTGGAAGAACCCACGGATTCGATGGTGGCAATTCGCCGGAGGGCTGAAAGCCGCTCCGGAGGCAGGGTTTGCGTCGCTGTCCATCGACCCTTGAACTCATCCACTTCACCGATGGCCTTCACCAGGTTCGGAGTGATCTGTAGTTTTTTGAGTGGATCCATGTCGACCTCCAGGGTTCCATCCATGAATATCCATGAATGGCGGAAATGTGAACTTAACCCGGCTTCGCCGGGGACTTCAGATTTACACCTGAGGTATCTCCAACTGAGAGGCCACTTTCGACCCAATTCGAGGGTTTGAACCGGTTCAAGAGGGCATCTTGAATCCGACCGGGGTCAATTCGAGGGTTTGAACCGGTTCAAGAGGGCATCCTGACCAAAAGTGGCCTCTCAGTTTTTCATAAGACCCGAGCAAGATCAAAGGAACATCTGAAGGGTCAAGCGATTTCCCCTTCTCAGGATGGAATACGTCTCTTCGGGAGTTCGAATAAGCTCCACACCCCCCCGGGCAGACAAAAACGCCAAGATATGCAACCAACACACAAAATACA
>CAZSUQ010000548.1:0-4327 GCA_964609935.1 uncultured Thermodesulfobacteriota bacterium
AGTGGAACAGCTTGTTTTATGCTTTACTGGGGGGATTGAGTTTCCTATCCTCACCAGGGATTGGAGGGTGTCCCGCGAGGTGAAGTCAAATACCTGCGAATTCTCGAAACCCACTCCAAGACGGTTCGCACCACACCCCAGCGTTGCGATATCGGAGTAAACAGCGGATGGGATATACGGGGGGTGCTGGGTACGGTGCCGGTCGAGGAAGACGGCTCGGTCTATTTTTGTGTACCACCGTACAGGCAGTTGTTCTTTGAAGCGCTCGATAAGGAGCATCTGGAAATACGCAGAATGCGGAACTTTCTGAGCGTCATGCCGGGGGAAACCATGAGCTGCGTCGGATGTCATGAGCCCTTTGGAACCGCCCCGATGATGGCAAGCGGCCGGCTCATGGCGACGAGGCGCCCGCCGTCACGGATCGAACCGCCCCCCTGGGGCACGGGTGGATTCGGTTTCAAAGGGACTGTCCAGCCCATACTCGACAGGAAATGTGTCCAATGCCATGACGGATCCAAGGAGAAGGACAAGGCCTTTGACCTGCGCGGCTTGAAACTTGTAAGCGCACCTGTGGGATATGACCGCGACCACGCTCCCCACGCGCAGCACCTCGTATCGGACTCGTTCATGAACCTGCTCCCCCATGTGAGCTACATCCGGGTCGGAGGCTACCAGGGTGAAAAGCTCCCCCTTGCCCCCAACGCCACCGGGTCGCGTCAGAGCAGCCTGATCAAAATGCTGAAGAGAGGCCACAACAAGGTCGCCCTCGATTTGTCGGACTGGCGCGCGCTGGCCGCGTGGATCGACTGCAATGCGCCCTTTTATGGAAGTTGGGATGAAATCGTCCTGCCCGATCCTTCGGCACAACCGGCCCAGGTGTCCGCAAATCTGCCCATGCCGTTGAGATCCCAATCAGCCAGGGACAAAGCCAGAATCGCAACAAGAATCAAGGAACTGGACGGGGAAAAGGATTCCAGGCTGCTGGCTTACATCGATTGCGGCCTGCAGATCCATTCGGACGGAGGCTCGGTAATGATCAGGCAGATCCAGGGCAGTGGGTGGACCTATGGCGGAACGGATGTAGTCAAGGATCTCCCGAGCCGTCACCGGGATATCACCTTTGATACGAAGCAGATCGTATTCGGCGTCACCGGGTTGATGCCCGGCGGTAACTATGAACTCAACCTGACCTGGTGGGATTTCAACACCGACCAAAGAAGACAAAGCGTGTGGATATCCTGCAGGGACGGGAACGATAAAAAGCAGATCAGGAGGACCACCGGTTTACCCGCATACCTCGTCCGGGAGGAAATGCCGGAGAGGATCACCCTGCCACTCCCTCCCGAGTTCATTCGCAAGAAGGAATCATTTAGAATCTACATCCAGTGTGATGGGGGTGCCAATGCCGTGCTGGGCGAACTCTGGATCACGTGCAGTGAATAAACGGATTGTAAGGCAGCCCTGTTTTTTCGAGACAACGCCCCATCAATACCGAACCCTGATCTCCGTGAATTCGATCAAGCCATCACGAATGTACAGCCCGATACGGCGGTCGATGGTGTCGGGGTTTCGATCAATCGTTCCCAACGACTCATCGTTCAGGAAGAGCTCCACCTGGTCGGGCCGGACTTCGGCCTCGAGAACAAAGGCCTTTTTAAGCGCCCTGGGTGTGATGGTGGAGATCTCCTCGACCACCTCATAGGTTTCTTTGAATTGGGCGAAGAGGATGTGTCCCCTTATCAGGCTTCCCTCGTCTTTCTCGAAGCCGAACATGTGGTATCCGGTTTCGCTGTCATTTCCCAGGATCAGACCTGCGCCGAGCTCATTTTTTATCTGGTCGTTGACCTGAAAGGTCGCTTTGAAGCGAAATCGTTTCGGCAGCTCCGATTTATAGAAGGCGAATCCCCAGAAGTTGTCGGTGCCGTCGGCGGCCAATCCCTCGTTGCTTCCTTTCCAGTGCGAGGTAAGCGACCATTCCTTGAGGTCGGTCCAATACTCCAACCGCCGCCAGCGTTGCGTGGACACGCCGGACTCCTCCTGGATCTCTTCTTTGAACGCCTGAAGGGCGCCGTATCCACCGAGGATGGCCTCCGATTCGTCGATAAAATGCATCGCCCGGCGGGGCATGTTCAGGGCCACATACTCATTGGCCATCTCCATGGTTGATTCGGCAAAAGCGGCAGTCGCCTTTCCAAGGGCTTTGGTAAACGATTTATCCAGCTTGCTGATCCGCTGGATGCATTCATCCACCAGCGATCCGGCGGTTTTTTCGGAAGAGCCCGGTATGGGGGTTTCGGGGTCCACATAACTACGGGCCAGGTTCAGCACCTTCCGGTAGTTGAAGATGGCGGCGTCCTTTTCCTTGAGCTTTGTTTGAACCTCGGCCAGCTCGAAATAGGCGGTGATATGGTTGGGTCGTTTTTCGACGGCCCACTTGTAGGTCTCCACGGCATATTCCGGTTTCTTGTTATCCCGTTCCTTACGGGCCCTTTCAATGAGCCGGTCGGCTACTTCGGGGGGTCCCATATACAGCACGAAGAGCTCCTGGATCCATCCTTGGAAGAATTGATCGAAATCGTCGAAGGTCTCGACACCGGGTACCCCGGCCTTGTTGATGAAGAAATCGACGAACCGGTCGAAGGGATCGTGTTTTTCACCGGTCTTGTACGACTTCAGGTAGGACTGGTAAAGGGGCAGGTAGATCCTTTCCGATTTTTCGTTTTCGTAGTTCTGGAAAAAATAGACCAGTCCCCAGCCGAATGAATAATAGCTTCCGTCATACGATCCGGGTTGATAATAGGAAACGACGTCCCTCAAGGTGGGTGAATCTTCGCGGAGCTGGGCGACGAGGGAGAACAGGCGACCCCTCGCAATGAGGTTGCTCTCCACCATGCCGGTGGGCCTGAGGCGGGTGCCTTCGAAATAGCAGGCCGTACCCTCGTTGAACCAGGCTGGAATCAATCCCGGTACCACCATGTGGACGAACTGGTGCGTTGCCTCGTGAAAGAGCGTGGTCCAGAGAGCACCCAGGGACCGGCCGTCCGATCGGGGATCGTAGGTGGTGACGCTGTTCTCCCAGGGTGCGAAATATCCCCTCACCGACTTGGAGAGCTCTTCTGTCACGCTCTTTTCGAATCCTTCGCGGGAAGCGTACAGGTTGATGGTACAGAGCTGTGTTCCTCCTCCCCTGAATTTGTAGTTGAAGGTCTTTCGAAAAAAATGGTTCATCTGCTCCATAGCCAGGGAGATTGTTTTTCCAAGCTCGTAGTCCATGTTGGTATTGACGAGGTAGTCATCCGTTTTGAAACGGTGGGCATTGTCCCATTCCTTGTGTTTCTCGTTTTCCCTTTCCAGCCATTTCTTTGAACGCCTCACCGCGGGTTTGACCGGTACGTTGATTCCCGATTTCAGAAGCGCCTCAACCGATTTTTTGTTGGAAAAGAGTTTGTCGAGCCGTTCCTGGGCCTGACCCTCGAAGCGGGTACCCTCACAGTGATGGAGGAGATCGACGGCGTTGGCATAAAGCTTTTTCTTGATGATGCTGTTGGTCAGCTTGAACAGGCTTTTGGCGTATTTCTCCAGCAGCTCCACACCCTTTTCAGAGAGCGGATCCAGCTCGTTGACCCGGGTCACCAGCTGGGTCTTGAGCTCCTTGTGCGCCTCGGTTTCCGGGTTTTCTCCGAGCTCCAGCAATGCCAGGTTGGCATACCAGATCGCAATATCCGGCGCCCCCAAAGCCTGTGCAGCCTGAGAGGCCAAATCAAATAACTCGAGGCTCTGTGGCTGGTATTCGAGCCCCTTTGCCGCCTTGTTCAGCGCTTCGAGTTCCTTGCCCTCCTCCAGGAGAGCCTTTCCTTCTTCATAATGGGAAAACTGGGAATTGTCACTACCCGCGACAAGAATGGGGTAAAACAGAACAAGCCCGATCCCACAAAAAAAAGATAACCGTATTGGATTCTGTCGTACATTCATGAAATTTTTCCTCTCATATCCTGAAGCATAATATTCTAACAAAAAAAGGTGAAACGCAAAATGGGAACGTTGTCGTATGAATGGGAAGATGGCCGATCCCGTTCTTTCCTTCTCTGCTCAGGGTGGATACAATGGACAGATGGCAGGTCAAATACCGGAGACGGCGGTTTCCCCCGTTACGAACCGGCCAAGGAGGGTCGGCTTCACTGGAAAGGACGAGAATGAGAGGACTACTCATCGGTGTGACCATAGCGGTGATGGCTACCTGTGCACGGGCCGAGCTCCAGGTTCTGGTTCATGCTGAATACACCAAAATCGACCGCTAGTTTACCGGCGTGAAAAGGATCACCGATTG
>CAZSUQ010000549.1:0-4326 GCA_964609935.1 uncultured Thermodesulfobacteriota bacterium
CCCGGGCACAGGCGTGTGTGCGCCGCCGCATGAAAACGGTGTCGGATGATGTGGAGACCGACATCCACGGGAACGTGATCGGAAGGCTCAAACGGGGGGAACCGTTTCGCGTCATGCTGGCCGGGCATTGCGACGAGATCGGGTTTCTGGTTCAGCACATCTCGAAAGAGGGATACCTTTACATCCAGCCCGTGGGCGGAATCGACCTTTCCCTCATGCCCGGCCGCCGCGTACATGTTCACACAGAGAAGAAGAAGGTCCTGGGCGTGATCGGAAAGAAGCCGATCCACCTGATGACACCGGAAGACCGGAAGAAGATTCCCAAGGCGCACGAGTTGTGGGTGGACATCGGGGCGCGAAACAAGAAGGATGCCTCCAGGTGGGTCCAGGTGGGTGACATCGTGACCGTGGCCGAGGGCATTGAGTGGATGGCCAACAACCTGGCCGTGAGCAGGGCCTTTGACGACAAGATCGGCGCCTTTGTGATTACCGAGGCCTTCTGTCGTCTGAGCAAGGTGAAGGGACTCAAGGTGGAGGTGGCTGCGGTGTCCACGGTTCAGGAGGAGATCGGCCTGCGGGGGGCCAGGACCAGCGCGTTCGGCATCGAGCCCCACGTGGGGGTAGCCGTGGATGTGGGATTTGCCTCCGACCATCCGGGAGCGGAAAAGAAGATCGTGGGCGACGTCAAACTGGGGAAGGGGCCCATCCTCCACCGGGGGGCCACCATCAACCCTGTTGTGGGCCGTCTTCTCGTGGAAGCGGCCAAAAAGCGGAAGATCCCGTACCAGATGACCGCTGAATCCAGGGCCAGCGGAACGGATGCGAATGTGATTCAGATCACTCGGACCGGCGTGGCTGCAGGGCTGGTGGGGATTCCAAACCGCTACATGCACACCCCTGTGGAGATGATTTCCCTGCGGGACGCGGAGAACGCCATCCGTCTCCTGGTGGCGTTTGTACAGAGCCTGAAGCCGGGAATGGACTTCACGCCCGGGTCGTGATGCCAAGGCGCTTCACCAGGAACCAGAACGCCCAGAAGGCCCTGCCTGAAACCTTGTACATCCCCTGACCCAGGAACTCATCCTGGTCCACCTGCCGGATTTCATCCACGAGCGGACGCACGATGAGCGGATTGTCCGGGTCATCATAGACGATCCGGATCACATCAAGGTCGGGGTCGGAAAGGCTCTTGCCCGTCTCCACGCGGAACTTGGCGAACCGAAGCAAGCCAAGGAACTCGTTCACGCCGGAGGTGCTCTCTCCACCCTTTTCAAAGACCTTGCACTGCCGGAAGAACCGGATCTTGGGCAGGAAAGGCCCAACCATGTAGACAGCGTACTTGCCGTCCAGGTCAAGCTGTTCCGGAACCCAGCCCCTGCGGAACCTCTCCCTGTAAGACGCCATGTTGCCCTCCTTGTGTATGGCAAACGAATGAACCATCCATATTATCACACTAGCTCTCTTCCGTATTGACGAGCTCTTTCAGGCGCTCCTTCTGGATTTTTCCCATGGGATTCCTCGGGAGGTCGCTCAGGAAGTAGACGTTTCTAGGACACTTGTAAGGGGTCAGAAAGGATTTGCAGAAACCAAGGAGCTCTTCTTTCGTGATCTGTGCGTGCTGCTCGAGTACCACCGCGGCACTGACCTGTTCGCCCAGGTCCTTGTGTTGAAGACCGAACACGGCCGATTCCCTCACAGCAGCGTGACGATCCAGAACCTGTTCCACTTCCCGGGGGTAGACGTTGAACCCGCCGGTTATGATCAGTTCCTTGCATCTTCCCACGATGTGGATGTAGTGCTCCCGGTCCATCCTTGCCAGGTCTCCGCTGCGAAGCCATCCTTCCGGAAGGAAGGCCTTCCTGTCTTCCTCGGGTCGGTTCCAGTACCCCTTGCAAACGGCCCGGCTCTGAATGAGGAGCTCTCCAGTTGCACCCGGGTCCACGTCCTGGAGTGTTTCCGGGTCAACGATCCGAACCGAGACCCCGGGCAGAGGAAGGCCCACGGATCCCGGCTTCCGATCCCCGTGCAGGGGATTGGACAGGACCATGCCCGCCTCGGTCATCCCGTAGCGCTCGAGGATCGTGTGACCGAATCTGGAAGAGAACCCTTTGTGAACCTCTGCGGACAGGGGTGCGGATCCGGAAACGAATAGGCGCATCTGCTCCAGGCACGGGTCCTGTCCGAAGGGCAGGGAAAGCAGCCGGTTGTACATGGTGGGAACGCCCATGAAGAGCGTGCAGTCCCCCTGTCCCAGCCGGTGCATCACGGTTTCCGCATCGAAGCGTGGAAGGAGGATGCAAAGCGCGCCTGCGTACAGGGCGCCCTGCAGGGCAACGAGAAGGCCGTGAACGTGGAACAGGGGGAGTGCATGGAGGAGGACATCCTTTTCGCTCCAGCCCCATGACTGGTGAAGGCTCCAGGCCATGGCAGCCAGATTCGCATGCGTGATCATGGCTCCCTTGGGCCTTCCGGTGGTTCCGGATGTGTAGCAGAGGAGGACGACCTGATCCGGTTCCAGGGAACGGAAATGTTCCTTTGACCCGGGGGTTGCGTCCAGCAGGATGTCCAGGAGCCTTGCACCCCTCTGCACGGTCCTGAAGTCAGCCGGCTCCCCGTGGCTCTGCGGTGACCGGAGCAGGACACGCCACTCGCCTCCTGCCTGCGGATCCTCCCCAGCAATCCCCTGCCGGACAAGGAGGGTGCATCCGGCATCTTCCAGTACGTAGCGGATCTCGTCTTCCGTGGTTCGTGGATTCAGGGGAACAAGGATCGTTCCGTAAAACAGGTTGGCCAGGTAAAAGAGGATGGATTCAAGGGAAGGGGTCATGTGAACCGCGATCCGGTCCCCGGGTTGAATGCCGAGCTGTTCCAACCACCCCGTCGTCTTCCGGGTCCACTTCGTGAGATCGCGATAAAGAACCGGTCCTTCGGCCACCTCCAGGGCGGACCGATCCTCATGCTCGAAAAAGATCCGATGGAAATGTGAGGGAAGTAACCGCTTCGGGTCAACGGATGGATTCATAGCATGCCTGCAATATGCGGGTTAGATGAATCCTCCTTCAAACAGCCCCCTTGGCTTGAAGCCCGGCGATCTCCTCATCCGACATCTCGAGCAGCCCCTTCAAGATGTCCTCGGTGTGGGTGCCGATGTCCGGACAGGGTTCCGTGACTTCGCAGGGGCTTTCCATGAGCTTGATGGGGCAGCCCGGCAAGGGGATGGTGCCGAGGCGCGGATGGGGGCGTTCCAGGAGCATCTCCCTGGCCCGGAGCTGATGGTGGAGATTGACCTGCTCCTTGTCCAGGACCGGCCCGCACGGGACCCTGGCACGGTGAAGCGCTTCCACGATCTCCTCAACGGTCCGTTCCGCCATCCAGGGGGAGAGGATCTCCAGGCCTTCCCCGGCATTGCGGACCCTTGTCACGATGCTGTTGAATCGTTCGTCGCCCACAAGGTCCCCTCTTCCTATGGCTTCCATGAGGCGGGTCCAGTGAGCGTCCGTCAGCGCCACGATCACCACGTGGCCGTCAAGGGCCTTGTAGGAATACCAGAAGGGCACAGGATTCTCGGGGTCGGAAAAAAGCTTGTCCAGGGGCTTGCCCATGATTCCTCGAATATCCTCCTGAACCGCTTCAAGCGCTCGATGGCACTGCGCTGAAAAATGATGGAAGTACATCACGTCCTGCATGGAGATATCCACCATCTGTCCCTTTCCGGTCCGCTCCCTCTGGAAGAGCGCAAGGAGAATGCCGTTTGCACAGTAGGCACCGCTCACGAGGTCCGCGAAGAAGACGGCCGGCGGCCTGTCCGGGAGGTCATAGGCTGCCATGATCCCGCCCGTGGCCTGGGCAATGATGTCAAAGGCCAGCCTGTCCTTGAAGGGACCGGTTTTCCCAAAGCCTGAGATGGTGGCGTAGATGATCCCGGAATTCGCTTTCTTCACGGTGTCGTAGTCGAGGCCCATCCGGTCCATGACGCCGGGTGCGAAGTTCTCCACCACCACGTCGGAGACCTTGACCAGTCGAAGGAACACCTCCCGCGCCTCCTCCTTCTTGAGATCAAGGACCATGCATTTCTTGTTGGCGTTGATGAGGCTCATCATGCGCTCGGTGCCCGTGACCATGGTGAGCAAACGCATGGTTTCCCCGGAAGGAGGTTCGATCTTGATCACCTCTGCACCCGCCTGCGCCATCAGCTGTGTACACCGGGGCCCTGACAGGAACTGGGAGAGATCCAGGACCCGAATCCCATGCAACGGCCTGTCCATCGTTGAAACCTCCGATCAGTTTCTCCTGGGTTCATTGTTCAGGGTTCTTCGGTAGGTCTGA
>CAZSUQ010000550.1:0-4325 GCA_964609935.1 uncultured Thermodesulfobacteriota bacterium
AAGGCTTTGCTCTCGTCCATGTATTGAAACCGGACGATCGCCTTCAACTTCTCCTGAACGTCGTCCGTTTCGGAGAGCATCTGCAGGATTCCCTCGTAGTGCGTTTTCCCGAGGGAGTTCATCAGTTCGAGGAGCATCTCTTTCTTGTTCCTGAAGTAATAATGCAGGATTCCGCGACTCAGGTTGGCTGCTTCACTGATTTCCGAGATGGTGCAGTTGGAATAGCCCTTCTTGACCACTGTGGTAAAAAGACCGATGAGGATCTGTTGCCTCCTCTCGTCGATCATTCGCTTTCTGCCCATGGTTCCCCCCCCGACTTATGTTGGACGTACGACCAAAGTGAAGCTGGTAAAAATAAATAAGCACTGAATGCAATTATCGTTGACAAACAGTAATGATTGTAGACAAGTAACCGATTGCAATTTTAATTTGGACATCCAACCAAATTAAAAAAGGGACAAAAAAAAAGGATTCGAAACGTCCTATTTTACAGGTTCAATAGAAAGATTATAAGAAACAAACGCTCTTTCTGTCAACTGTTTTGTTCTCACTGTTCGAAATACTTGTAACAGAACTTTTCGCAGACCTCCTGGAATTCGCATTTCCGGCAGTGTCTGAGCGGATCGGTTGCCGGATTCGGAGCGGATGTTTTGCGTCGGGGCCCGGTGGACTCCCTGCCTGTTTCCGCTTTACTTGAATAGGCTTTCTTCAAGGCTCTCTTTTCCACCTTTCCCAGGGGATTGCGGGGCAACGGCTCAGAGGTGATGTACACGGCCTTTGGCACCTTGTAGGAACCGATGCTCAGCTTGCAGAAGTGCTGGAGTTCATCCTCGCTCAATGCCTCATTCTCTTTGAGCCTGACAACCGCTGAAACCGCCTTTTCCCACTTCGGGTGGGGGAGGCCGATCACGGCCGCCTCCAGCACGGAGGGGTGGGAGTTGAGGACCGCTTCCACCTCGCTCGGATAGACATTCAAGCCCCCTGTCTTGATCATCTCGTCCTTTCGGTCCACAAGGAAGAGGTAACCCCGTTCGTCAGCCCTTGCCATATCCCCTGTCAGGTAGAATCCCTGTTCGTTGAAGACCTTTTCTGTTTCCCTGGGCCTGTTCCAGTATCCCTCCATGAGCCAGGGTGCCTGAATCGCCACCTCTCCCACCTCCCCGGCAGGGACCTCCTTTTTCCCATCCGGTCCCACAATCTTCACCTGTGCCCCGGGAGCGTGCCTTCCGGCCGAAAGGAGACGTCCGGCCTTTTCAGGGCTTTCCAGCCCCTCGTGGTCCTCGGGCTCCAGGCGGCTGACCAGGATGCAGGTTTCCGCACCCCCGTACCCCTGCTGGAATTCACAGGGGAACACCTTCCGGATGTCCCTGAATGCCTCCGGTGACCCCATGGAGGAGCCGCCGTAGTAAATGCGTTTCAGGCTGCTCGTGTCGTGCTTCGAGGCACCCGGCAGTGCAGCGAGCATGCGGAGCATGACAGCCGCAGAGGCGAGCAGGTCGGGCCGTTCCCTTTCGATTGTTCTCAACACCTCAGGGGGATCGAAATCCATGAGGATCAGGGAGGCTGCATGGTACGCCGCGTTCAGGATCTGGATCTGGGAGCCTGCAACAAAGGAGGGGGCCAGGACCATCTGCCGGCTTTGACGGCAGATCTCCCCGGGAAAGGGATTGTCGGCCACGGTGGAAAGGAGCGCGTCGTGCTTCCACACGACACCCTTGGGGAAGCCTGTCGTCCCGCTCGTAAAGGAGATGTAGGCGAGATCCCCGGCATTCACATCCGCCTCCGGTTCCCTCTCGCCCGAATTGCGGACAAGGCTCTCATAATCGGAAACAGGGGCGCTTTTCCCGCCGACAAGCAATAATCGGTCCGGTTGAGTGGACCACAGGGAAAGATTCCGGCCTGTTTCCAGGAAGTCATGGTGCAGGACCATCGCGGACGGAGAACAGTCCTGGATGATTCGTTCGAGTTCGGGAGGCGCCATCCGGTAACTGAGGGGAACAAGGACCGCGCCCATCTTCAGGGCGGCAAACGTGACCTCGATCCAGTGCAGGGTGTTGCGCAGGAGGAAGGCCAAGCGATCGCCCTTTTGGAGCCCCAGGGCCTGGAATGCGTTTGCCAGGCGGTTCACCCTTGCATTGAGATCGGCCCAGTTGATCTCTTGCCCTTCATGCAGAACAGCGGTCCGGGCAGGAAACCGGGCGGCATTCTTCTCGATGATCCTTCCAAGGGTGTTCACCGGGGCGTTGTGCTGGGATTTGTCCATGGCAGGCGGCCCGATCCGTGAGCCCTTTCAGGGTGCAGGCTCTTTCTGCTTTGGGGGGTGGTGAGGGGAAGAGGGGTTCAAGATGTCCTCGATCAGGATCTTCAGCAGTTCCATCTGTCGGCCTTCCTCAAACCCTTCCAGGTCAGGCCCGAAGTTTTCAAAAACGAATCGTTCCTTGAAGATGGACCGATAGCGGAACAGTTCCACCAGGGAGACGATCTCGAAGGCTGTCCGCTTCGCGTCTGCGCAGGTGAATGCACCTTCCCGGATTCCCTGGGCAATGCTATCGATAAATGGCTGAGATACTTTTTGGTAGACCCTCTCCACCTTTTTGTCATAGGCCCGGATGTCCCGTGCTGCACCCTGCACAAAGATGTGCGACATTCGCTGGTATCGCTTGTCGAGCCGGAAAAAGGACTCCACCATGGCAAGGACGTCCTCCATGTTTCCGTCACTCCGTCTCTTCACCTCTTCCACGGCCTTCCAGGTGCCCTCCATGACCGTGTCCACGATCTCGCGTATCAGGGCGTTCTTGTCCTTGAAGTACAGATAAAAGGTTCCATGGGAGGTTCCGGACCTGGACGTGATGTCCGCGATGGTGGTCCGGTGATAGCCCTTCTTTTCGAAGAGCTCCAGGGCCGAATTGATCATGGCCCTCTTTCGGGCCTCTTTGGACTCCACGAACTTCTTGTGGGTGATCATCCTGCGGTTCTTGTGTTCCTGGATGAACTTTCGAAGCCTCGGCTTGTCCTTCTGGATCTCCGTGGGGTCGTCCACCGAGTTCAGCGCTGCCTTTGTCTCGTCCAGAGAGCCGCCGAACTCCTTTTGCAGTCTCTTGATCAGGATCAGCCTGTCCAGGTCACGGTCGCCGTAGAGGCGTGTCCCCCCCTCGGTCTTCTGGGGGGGCGCCATCAGGCCGAGCCGCTCGTAGTTGTAGATCATGGTGGGGGTGCATCGAAGGCCGGATCTCTCGGTCACCTTTCTTGCCAGCTTCCCGATGGTATAGGGGCGATCCTCTGCTCCCGGGTATGCCATGTCATCCCCCTGGATTCCACGAAAGAGCCCCCTTCGCGGAAAGGCGAAAAATTTTGGCTTGCACACGGAACGATAAATCTGATATCTAATATGATTGACGCATTGATCATATTAGATTATGAATTATCGTTCAAGCCGAATCAAGGTCTTTTTCGGGCTTGCATCACGCCTGACCCATAACCGGATCAATCTTTTCCAAACAGGAGTCAAGAGCCATGGACCTGAACTACGATGCTGTGGTCATTGGGGGTGGGCCGGGAGGGCTTGCCATCGGCTCCCTGCTTGCCAAGAGAGGGCACAAGACAGCCGTGCTGGAGAAGAACCCCTGGTTGGGGGGACGGTACCGTTCGATCCCCTTTGCCGGCTGCCGTGTGGACAACGGTGTGCACCTGCTCACCGGGCATGTGAACTCAAAGGAGGAAACCTTCTGCAAGCAGGTCTTTGACGGGATCGAACTCCCCATCAAGCAGAAGGACGTGCTCTGGGTCATGGGACTGGTGGGAAGGGAAGGATCAGAGGGGCTGGAGTTCTTTACCATGGACCGCAGCAAGGGTGTGGATGCCTTCTTCGAGTTCTTCTCCTTTGGCGCGAACATGGAGATGCCCGAGCCCGACAAGAAGGGTTTCCGGAAGCTCTTCGACTTGATGGCCTCCATGAGCCTGGAGGAGAGGCGAAAGTTGGTGAACGTGAGCTGGCAGGACTGGCTCGAGAAGGAGTGCGGCAATGAACTGGTGATCGCTGTCCTCTCCGTAGAGACGCAGCTGCTGGGCATGACCGCGGACCGTCTGAACGCCGGGTCCAAGATATCCAACTTCCACCTGTTCACCGAATCGGGCGCGGTCCCGTTCTGGTATCCCGAGGAAGGGACCCTGGAGGATGCCATCATCCGGCCCATGGCACGATTCATCGAGGACTCCGGTGGAAAGGTCCTCACCGATTTCACCGCGCGAAAGGTGATGATCGAGAACAATCGTGCCGTAGGGGTCTGGGCACGGGACAACCCGTCGGACATCCTCTATGAGATCAG
>CAZSUQ010000551.1:0-4318 GCA_964609935.1 uncultured Thermodesulfobacteriota bacterium
GCGCCGATCTATAAACCGACTGTGGCCACAGCTCAAAATAGTTTTTCCAAGAAAGGTACGATGATGATGGACGCTTATCTCCAATCGGACGGATCATGGATGACATGGTTTGCAGCCATCCTTCTGGCGTATCTTTCGGTCCTCCTGTTCAAGGAATCAAAAAAACACGCCAAGGATATACGTGGAGCCTTCCTTGTTGCAGCCGCCATCCTTCTTCCGTTCCTGATTATGTCCCTTTTCGTATATCAGGGAGACATCCTCAACACATTTGACGATCAGTTCGAATCGAACCAGGATCAGGGAAACTGGTGGATCATACGGGTTGCTGTGGAGGGCGACGACCCGTGGCACCTGAACATCCTTGCCTTTTTGATCACGTTCTCCGTTCTCTATATCGGAGTTTCCTTCTTCATTGCCTTTCTATCGAACAGCTTTTTCAAGAAGAAGGATGTGGAACTCCTTTCCATCCACAAGGCGCTGGTCAAGTGGTCCATCATTCTTGGTGGACTGGTCCTCATCCTGAACATCAACTTCTGGCCTGTTCTCCTGGGGATGGGGGCCGCATCCATTGTCCTGGGTTTTGCTTTGAAGGAGATGCTGGAAAACCTGTTCACAGGCCTGGCTCTGGACATGGAAGGGACCTTTCACACCGGAGACTGGATCCGCCTCGGGGACAGCGATACGGTGGGAAGGGTTTACGAGAAGCACTGGCGCTCCACCAAGATCCTCACCCTGCAGGACGAATCCATCACCATTCCGAACCGCATGCTGGGAGCGGAAAAGATCCTGACCTACAGCAAGCCTGAAGGACGCTTCGCGTGCAGGCTCACGGTGGGGACCTCTTACAACGATCCACCCGTGAAGGTGAAAGAGATCCTGCGGACGATCCTCAACCGCGACCCCCATGTGTGCAGTGAGCCTCCTCCGGTAGTGAGAACGGTTGAGTATGCGGACTTCTCCATCAATTACAACCTGAAGTTCTGGATCCGGGATTACGGCCAGATCCAGTCGATCTGCGACTCCATCATGACCCAGGTCTGGTACGCCTTCAAGTTCTACGGCATTCAGATCCCCTTTCCCATTCGAACAGTCCACCATTTCAACCGTGAAAATGTCCAGGAATCAGAGGTGGCCATTGAAGACGAGGTGTCCACCAAGCGAGCCTTTGTGGAAGGCCTCGACTATTTCAATCGGCACCTTCGATTTCGGGACCTGGATTATCTGGCAAGGAATTCGTTTCAAAGGCGGTATGCACCCGGTGAGCACATCCTTCATCGGGGCGAGGTGGGTGATGCCCTCTATGTCGTGACGGCTGGCACGTGTGAGGTCCACCTGCCCGATGGCCAAAAGCCTGTTCTGAAGACCGGACAGTATTTCGGCGAGATGGGACTGCTTGGCGCCTACCGCCGGACAGCGGACGTGCTGGCAGGCGGGGAAGGCGTGTCCGTGATCCGGGTGGACAAACACTGCATGGATGTCCTGTTCAGAACCTACCCGAACCTTCTTCAGGAATTCAGGCATGTCCGGGATGTGAGAAAGAAGGAACTCCCGCAGACCGAAAAGGAAGAGGATCAAACCGGCACCCATCCCCTGCAGCGGATCGCTCGCACCGTTGGGAGATTCCTCTGGCCCTGGTAAAGGAGGACCGTTTTGAGGAACCGGCTCGCCGGGAGATTGCATGAATCCTTCTGCTGCGCGTGCTGGGGCCTTTCTCTACGCGTCATCCCCTTCAAGGGCTTCATCCTCCCTGATCTCCAGGAACTCCGAGACGTCCCCGTGCGGAAGCGGCCGTAGCGCGTAGATCCCCACAGGATTCTTCCTCCCTTTTACGAGCACGTTCCCCTTCCCCTGAAAAGAGCAGTGGCCGAATCCGCCTTGATGGATGAGATCTCGTACCTGTTCAACGGTGTAGGCTGTCAGCAGGATGGGTGTATCGATCCCCCGCGTGAGGGCTTCGACACGAGCCCCGAGATTCACGTGATCCCCGATGACGGTGTAGTCCATCATTTTTCCCTCTGCGCCGATGTTCCCCACCACCACCTCGCCGCTGTTGATCCCGACCCCGATCTCGAAGGGATGCCTTCCTTTGTCAAGGCATTCCTTGCGCAGAGATTCGAGCCTGTCTACCATGTTCAGCGCACATCGAACAGCAAGCTCTGCATGGTTCTCCTGAGGCAACGGAGCCCCCCAGAAGGCCATGATCTCGTCGCCGACGAATTTATCCAGTGTTCCTTCCCATTGAAAGATGATTTCTGTCATGGCTTCCAGGAATTCATTGAGCAGGGAGATGACCTCCTCAGGTTCGTGGTGCTCGCAAAAGGTGGTGAAGCCCTTGATATCGGCGAACAGAACCGTGATCTCCCTTTTCTCTCCTCCGAGTCGGGTCAATTCCGGATTTCGGATCAGCTCATTGACCACGCGTTCGCTCACATAACTCGAAAAGATCCTTCGGACCTCCCTGGCCCTCTTCTCCTCTGTAAAATACCGGTAGCTGATGTTGAACCCTCCCCCTGCAAAAATCATCACCAGCGGGATAAAGAGGTTCATGCAGAGGCTGAAGCAGGCAAACATCAACAGGTTGAAGAGAAAGAACATCCCTGCAAGCAGAAGAAAGATGAGGATGGTCTGCATGGCCCGGCACCGATTCCCGATCACCAGGACAAGCGAACCCAGGAACACCACCACCAGGAGATCGATGAGGAGGGGCGCCGATCGTATCGGATTCCCCTTTATGAGGTTCGCCACCACGGTTGCGTTCTTCTCCACGCCGGCCATGTTGGCGGAAAACGGGGTGGTTTTGAGATCATAGGTTGCAATGGCCGTTGTTCCGATCAGCACGATCTTGTTCTTGAATGCCTCGGGCCCTTGTTGCCCGGACAGGACGTCCGAGGCGGACACCATGGGGAACGCCCCTTCCCTGCCAAGATAGTTGATCCGGATCCTTCCGAATTCGTCGGTGGGTACCGTGACCTCACCCATCCTCACGCCCAGACCGCCCAACAGGCGGATCTGTCCAAGGGGGACTCCCATGCCCCTGCAGGCCGTGAGCAAGGCCAGGGAGGGGAAATACTCCTCCCCGAAGGAGAGATAGAGGAATTCCTTTCTGATCTTTCCGTCACGATCCGGAAGGGAATAGACGTGCCCGAACCTTGCACTCCGATGGATGGGCGATGGGGGAAGGAGAACCCGGTGGGCTTCAACCGGACGAAGGAGCGAAACGCCTTCGATCCGGCTGATGGACGAATCATACAGTGCATCAGGGAGGTCCCCGTGATAACGCCTCCCTTCCTCCACCTCGAAACCTAGGGCCATGACAAGGGTGTCCCTGTTCGTGGCAAACAGGGCTGCCAACTCCCGGTCGGAATCGGGTGATTCCGGTTCGGGATAAAAGATATCCACGGCAACGATTTTAGGGCCACCCTGGAGCACCCTCTTGATCAGCTCGGCCTGTCGCGTCCGATTCCAGGGCCAGCGTCCGTATTCGGACAGGCTCTTCTCATCAATGACGACCAGGAGGATCTCGTTCGGTATCGTGGGCGGGACGACCCAGTTACGAATCTTGAACCGGATATCCACAAGGAGGGTTTCGATATGGCCTTCAAGGATGGGGGGTTGAATGACGGTCAGCACGGCGAGGGACAAGACCAGGAAAAGCGGGACTCCGATGATCGGGCTGTTCCACCACCTGCTCATTCAATCCGTCCCAACACTCGGAGTTGAGCTTTAGAAATATAATTCTGTAGTTTGTCTCAACTTCAGAAGATGTTTACAGTTGATAGCAGTTTTTTTCTCTCATAATGATGGTCGTTTCCGTCGGCTGACCAGTGAGGTTCACATGGTCGTGCCCGCAGAGGAGCGGAGGGTATCCTTCAACACCATATGCCTCTACAAGAATGGATCTATCCGTCCCGTTGGGGACATGTAATTCAAGTAAAACATATCCGTCACTGCGCATGGAGTATGTGACGTCCACGGTTTTCTCAATGGGCTCCATGTCACGCCCAGTGATGCGGATGAAGACGGATACCACCGATCCGGGAATTTCTTTCAGAAAAAGGGATCCCTGCCCTTCCTGTTCCTCCTGGACGAGTTGGAGTGACACCGGTGTGGTATCGTCCCCATCAGGACCGCAAGCGGCCAGGGTGACACAAAACATTATCAGAACGATTACGATGGATTTGGATAAGGTCATCAACCTTTCTCCTTGCTCATTGTATGGGAAATTCGATTCTAACCACCAGGTTTCCTCCCTCGGCAGGTTGCTGTGAAATGGGAGGGACCCCAAGTTGATGGATCTTGTCCTGGAGAGCCCGTGCAC
>CAZSUQ010000552.1:0-4317 GCA_964609935.1 uncultured Thermodesulfobacteriota bacterium
CAGCAACCACTTCGAGGCCGGGGGCTTCATCCGGGGCAATGACCGGGTCGACTATCCGAACCTGCAATATCATTTCCTGCCCATTGCCATCCGGTACGACGGCTCCGTGGCCAACCAGGGGCACGGGTATCAGGTCCATGTGGGCCCCATGAATACAGACGTGAGGGGCTTTGTGAAGATCCGCTCCAGCGATCCAACGGTCTATCCCCGCATTCTATTCAATTACCTCTCCACGGATCAGGAACGTCGCGAATGGGTGGAGGCCATTCATCGAACGCGCGAGATCATGACTCAAAAGGCCTTTGACGAGTTTCGCGGTGAGGAGCTTGCGCCTGGCGATGAGGTGACAAGCGATGAAGAGATCATCGCGTTCATCGCAAAGGAAGGCGAGAGCGCCTACCATCCCAGCTGTACCTGTAGAATGGGATACGACGACATGGCCGTGGTGGATGCAGAGATGAAGGTCCATGGCATGGAAAACCTGCGCGTTGTGGATGCCTCGATCATGCCTGCCATCACCAACGGCAACATCTACGCGCCTGTCATGATGATCGCGGAGAAGGCGGCAGACTTGATTCTGGGCAATTCGCCCCTGCCCCCTTCTCAGGCCGCTTTTTACAGGCACCGGCCGGATGGCGGCTAAGGGTCACGGAAGGAGAGCATCAATCATGATCTCGGCACAGATGTACATTGACGGCGCCTGGTCCGACGCCCGATCGCGGCAAACCCGCACCGTCATCAATCCCTTTAATCAGGAGCCCATTGCCGAGGCGGCAGAGGGGGATCAACAGGATGCGAAGGACGCCATCCGCGCCGCCCGCAACGCCTTTGACCAGGGGCCATGGCCGCGAACAGCCGCCCCTGAGCGGGCCGAACGGGTATACGATCTTGCCCGTCTGGTGGCGCGTGACAGGGAAGTGCTTGCCGAACTCGAGAGCCTCGACACCGGTAAGACGGTGGAGGAGAGTCGCTGGGATATGGATGATGTGGCCGGGATTTTCAGGTTTTTTGCCGGACTCGCGGACAAGGACGGCGGCGAGGTGATCGCATCACCCATCAAGGATTCCACCAGCGTCATGGTTCGTGAACCGGTGGGCGTCTGCGGCATGATCACACCCTGGAATTATCCCCTGC
The DNA here is from genome assembly GCA_964609935.1 of uncultured Thermodesulfobacteriota bacterium. Lineage (GTDB taxonomy): Bacteria > Desulfobacterota > DSWW01 > DSWW01 > DSWW01 > CAYTRL01. The sequence goes on from CAZSUQ010000552.1 coordinate 1,135, forward strand.
TCCAGCTCTCGTGGAAGCTGGCCCCGGCCCTGGCCGCCGGCTGCACCGCGGTGATGAAGCCGAGCGTGGTCACGCCGCTCACCACGGTCAAGCTGACTGAACTGTCCGTGGAGGCCGGGATCCCGCGGGGCGTGATCAACACGGTGCTGGGCCCCGGTTCCTCTGTGGGCGCCGAACTTGCCGAGAACCATGATGTGGACCTGATCTCCTTCACCGGAGGCCTTGAGAGCGGCAGGAGGGTCATGCAGGCGGCTGCGGGCAACGTGAAGAAGATCGCGCTGGAACTGGGCGGAAAAAACCCCAACATCGTTTTCGCGGACGCGGACTTCGACGTGGCCCTTGATCACGCGCTCAACGGGGTTTTCTTTCACGCAGGCCAGATCTGCTCTGCCGGCTCTCGATTGATGCTTCAGGACGAGATCCACGATCGTTTCGTCGAGGCCCTGGTCGAGCGAATGAAGAAGATCCGGCTCGGCAGCGGCTTTGTGAAGACAACCCAGATGGGCCCCCTGATCTCAGCGGAACACCTTGCCAAGGTGGAACAGTTCGTTGGGATCGCCAGGGAAGAAGGCGCCAGGCTGATCCTGGGGGGGATGCGCCCGAACGACCCTGAGCTGCAACAGGGATTCTTCTATCTCCCCACGCTCTTTGGGGACTGCAACAGTCGTATGCGAATTGTGCAGGAAGAGGTCTTTGGCCCGGTCATCACGGTGGAGCGTTTTTCCACGGAAGCGGAAGTCATCCAACTTGCCAACGACACGGTCTACGGACTTTCGGCAGGGTTCTGGACACGTGATCCCGACCGCATCCAGAGGGTCTCGAGCGCGTTGCGGTTCGGAACGGTATGGGTCAACGACTTCAACGTCTATTTTTGCCAGGCACCCTGGGGCGGTTACAGGCAGTCCGGGATCGGCCGCGAACTCGGCCGTGTGGGGCTGGAGGAGTACACCGAGCTCAAACACATCTATCAAAATCACAACACCAGGCCTCTCAACTGGTTCGGAGTCTGAATCCTTGAAGAACGCTCCCATACAAGCCGTCATCTTTGACCTGGACGGCACGCTGGTGGACTCAGAGAAGAACACCGACCTTGCAGTGAACGCGCTTCTTGAAGAGAACGGTATTTCCCCGACCGACCTGGACTATGAGTCCTTTTACGGCAACACCTGGAAACAGATAGCCGGTCTCCTGGCCCGGGAATTCCCGCGGCTCGCAGCGTCATCCATTGAAGGGCGCCTTCAGGAGAACTTCCAGGCCAGGCTTCTGGCAAACGCTCCGGCACTGATCCCCGGTGCGCGGGAAGCGATGTCAGCCGCCAGCCTCCTGTTCCCCTGTGCCATTGTATCCACGAGCAACCGGGAAAGTGTGCAGCACATCGTGGACCGGCACGAACTCAACGGCTACTGCAGTCTGATCATCGCAGCCGAGGACATGACCCGATCCAAACCGGATCCGGAATGCTATCACCTCGCTTCGCAGAGGCTTCAAACGACACCTGATCAATTCCTGGTCTTTGAGGACAGCATTGCAGGACTTCAGGCCGCCAGGCGTGCCGGGATGTGGACCGTAGGCATCACCTGGGGGAAGGCGAAGAAAACCTTGAATCACTCACAAGAGATCGCCGATCTCTGTATCGAGTCCTTCGTAGAACTCTGCTCCGGCTTCTTTGAGGTCATGAAGAGAGGGGTTCCGGACGACTGGACATCCTTGTTGAAATGAAGCAGATGAATACCGAACCCCGCGACTCAAGCAAAAGCCAGGTCTCCCGCCTCGAGATCCATCCCACCGTGTTCTATTGCTCTGCAGGAATCATCCTTGCCCTGGTCATCCTCGGCGTGGTGGCCACAGAGCAACTCGACTCCTTTTTTCAAACCCTTCAACGAGAGATCGTCCACCGTTTCGGGTGGTTCTACATCCTTTCCATGACCGGATTTCTCCTGTTCGCGATCTGGATCATGTTCAGCCGGTTCGGCCGCATTCGGCTGGGGCCGGATGGCGTCCGTCCCGATTTCTCGAGGCCGACCTGGTTCGCCATGCTCTTCAGTGCAGGCATGGGGATCGGTCTGTTGTTCTACAGCGTGGCCGAGCCCGTCATGCACTATTCATCAGGCATGCAGGGCCCGGAGAGCGAGGTGGCTGCTGCCCGCAATGCCATGGGACTGACTTTTTTTCATTGGGGACTGAACCCCTGGGCGGTCTATTCCATTGTGGGCCTGTCATTGGCCTATTTCGGTTTTCGGCGAGGCCTCCCTCTTTCCATCCGCTCTGCCTTTTATCCCCTGCTCAAGGAACGGATCCACGGCAGAATCGGAGACGCCATCGATATCGTGGCCATTGTGAGCACGCTCTTTGGCGTTGCCACATCGCTGGGATTGGGCGCGATGCAGGTGAACGCAGGGCTCCACCATGTGAGCGGGCTGGGTGAATCCTTGACCGCACAGGTGATCATCATCGCTGTCATCACCGCCATTGCCACGGTCTCGGTCGTCTCGGGTCTCGACATCGGCATCCGGAGGCTCAGTGAGTTGAACATGCTCATTGCAGCGCTCATGCTCATTTTTCTCTTTGCTTCCGGGCCGACCCTCTACCTGATCACCGCCTATGTTCAGAACCTCGGGAGCTACCTTCAGCTTCTCGCGGTTCGTTCCTTCCAGACAGGAATCCTTTCAGACCCCCAGCAGAGGGAGTGGCTGAGCTCCTGGACGATCTTTTACTGGGCGTGGTGGATTGCGTGGGCGCCCTTTGTGGGGATGTTCATTGCCCGCATCTCCAGGGGACGGACGATTCGGGAGTTCATCACCGCTGTTCTGCTCGGACCCACGGTGGTGGGATTTGCGTGGCTGACCGTCTTCGGGGACAGCGCCCTCCACCAGGAGTTGTTCCAAGGAGGAGGGATCGTTGAAGCCGTTTCAGGCAACATCTCCACAGCCGTATTCGTCCTGCTCGAACGGTATCCCTTTGCTGCTGTCACGGGTGCGGCATGTACGCTTTGCGTGGTGCTCTTCTTTGTGACCTCCTCGGACTCGGCCTCCATGGTCATTGACACCATTGCATCCGGAGGAAAGGAGGATCCACCTGTGGGGCAGAGGATCTTCTGGGCCGTTCTCGAGGGTGTGGTGGCTGCGGTGCTCCTGTTCGCCGGCGGGCTGACCGCACTTCAGACGGCCGCTATCGTCACGGCCC
>CAZSUQ010000553.1:0-4306 GCA_964609935.1 uncultured Thermodesulfobacteriota bacterium
GCTGAAAAGCTCCCATATATAACGCCGCTTCTCTGTCCTGCGATCCTTTTTCTGTTTGTCATGCCATTGCAGATTGCGCCCCTGGTAGGAGAACGTGGCGTCCTGGTATGGATGTTCGCCAGCGTTGGCGCCCTGACATTCCTTCTTGTAAAGACCATCGGGTTAGGCCTGAACTTCGACGATCTTATGTTGAACCTGGGACTCTATTCTTGCCAGGTGATTCTCATACTCCAGCTGACGTGGGGTGGACTGGCATCACGGAGGGCGGCAGACCGGCACGTGGAGGCATTGATCGCGCAGAAGGCGCTCATTGACGAACAAGCGGCCGAACTGCGTGTAGCCCGGGACCAGGCGCTGGAAATCTCCCGTTTGAAGTCAAATTTTCTAGCGAACATGAGCCACGAGATCCGTACTCCCATGAACGCAATTATCGGGATGACCGGACTCCTTCTGGATTCGAGCATCTCAAAGGAACATCGTGAGTATGCGGAGACGATTCGCTCCTCGGGGGATGCTCTCCTGTGGATCATCAATGACATACTCGATTTCTCCAAGATCGAAGCGGGAAAACTGGAACTGGAGATCATCGACTTCGACCTGCGCACCTGTGTGGAGGAGACGGGCGATATGCTGGCGCCAAGGGCGCATGAGAAAGGCCTGGAGTTCCCCATTTTGTTCCAGGCGGATGTGCCGAGCCGACTCAAGGGTGACCCGGGACGACTCAGGCAGGTGCTGGTCAATCTTGTGAACAATGCAATCAAATTCACACAGGACGGCGAGATATTGATTCGGGTCGAACTTCAGGAACAGAACGAGACACATGCCGTGATCCGGTTCGATGTAGTCGACACGGGTCCGGGGGTCCCTGCCGATCGAATCGATCTCCTGTTCCAGGCCTTTTCACAGGCCGATGTCTCCACGACCCGAGAGTACGGGGGGACCGGACTCGGTCTGGCAATCTCGAAACAGCTTGTCGAGGCCATGGGCGGTCGCATATGGGTGGAGAGCGAAGAAGGCAAGGGGAGCAGCTTCGGTTTCACCACGATGCTGAAAAAACAGGACGGGGGCCGGGTCCTTCCACGGCCCACCGAAGATGTGGATATGCAGGGACTGCGTATACTGGTCGTGGATGGCCATTCAAACAATCGTAAAGTGTTTCTCGAACAGTTCAAGACCTGGGGTTGGCATGCGGAAGAGGCGGACGACGGCCCCACGGGTTTGCATAAGCTTCGTTCCGCCGTCGACCTAGGCATGCCGTTCCAGACCGCTTTGATCGACTTTTCCATTTCGGGCATGGACTGCGAAGAATTGAGCCGGGCGATCCAATCCGAACCCACGATTGCGGATACGCCGCTGATTCTGGTGACCTCCGTTCCCCTGCGGGGCGATGCCGCCCGGATGCTTGCGGCAGGATTCCGTGCCTACCTGTCCAAACCGGTAAAGCAGTCTCATCTCTACAACGCCATCGCAACGATCCTAGGGCACCAGGAAGCGGAAGATGTGACAAAGCATAGGCCCCTCGTTACACGACACGTTCTCAACGAGCGCGAGCGAGAGCGCACCCGAATCCTGGTAGTGGAAGACAATATCGTCAATCAAAAGGTAACCGCCAGGATGCTGGAAAAGGCCGGCTACCGATGTGACGTGGCTGCGAACGGAAGGGAAGCGGTGGAGGCGCTCTCACAGGTTCCCTACCACCTGGTGTTCATGGACTGCCAGATGCCTGTAATGGACGGTTACCGGGCAACCGAGGAAATCCGCAGGCAAGAGGGCCGGAACAGGCATACACGAATCATCGCCATGACGGCAAATGCCATGATGGAGGATCGGAAACGCTGCCTGGATGCCGGGATGGACGACTATCTTAGTAAACCGGTCACCGTTCAAGCACTGCATGCGATGCTGGAGAAACACCTGGCCGGTCTCTCCTCACCGAACGATGCCTCCGAGCAACCGGAAAACTCCGACACGGCCCCGGCTGACATCCGTCTTCTCCAGGAAATCACGGAAGGGAACCTGCATTTCGAACGTGAATTGATCGATGCGTTTATTTCAAGCAGCGAACAGCATCTGACGACCCTGGCCAAAGCACTGCAGGAGCGGAACGTAGAACTGTTCGAACGGGAGGCTCACAACATGAAGGGGGCCAGTGCTAACATCGGTGCACGGCGTATGAGGGAATTTGCATGCCGGCTCGAACAGATGGGCAGTCGCGGCGAGCTCGACCCGGCGTCTGAAGAGCTCGCACGCCTGGATTCTGCATTCAAGCAGGTTCGTCGCTTTCTTCAGGATTACCTGGAATCCCGGGAATGTGAAGGGCGATCGTAAAGTGCGGCGCCTATCTTATGAATGTCCTGATTCGGGATTTTAAGATTCATAAGATCTCTATCTGAAATGCTTCCTTTCGAGAACCCCGCTCAGAATTTCAGATTTTACCAAGGCATGAATCGGTTCGAATGGACAGGATCCCGGTCTTTCAGATATTTTTGTTCGGAGAGTTATTGAAGGATTCTACTCCGGCTCGGAATGTTCCTCCGCGTGAAGGATCCCCTCCACGGCCGTAACAAGATCCAGGCCCTCCCCGCCCCAGCCCACCAGGTTAGTCTCCGGTTCGATTTCCAATCCGTGCTCCCGGTTCCGGGCCATGAGGGTCCCCAAGGGATCCCGGGGAACCGCGGGCCTCGTGGGGACCTCGGCCATCTCGCTGCCGTCCGGGCGAATAAAAACAATGTTACCGGAAGCATCCCTTTCGACATGGTATCCTCCCTCGTGCACGGTCCAGTGGTGGCCTCGGCACAAGGTCAGGAGGTTGGAAGGCTTGGTTTCCCCGCCCTGGGCCCAGTGCTGTATGTGATGCGCCTGGAGCCTGCCGGTGCGGTTGCAGCCGGGGAAGCGGCAGTGCCTGTCCCGCTCGAGTAAAACTCGCCACAGTCTGGATGAAATCTTTCGTGTTTTTCTCCCGATTTCCAGATCCGATCCGGCCGAGCCGTGTTTCAGCAGAAGGACGGGAGCGTCGCAGGCTATCCGCCTGGCTGTTTCCGCGGAAACTCCAGGACCGTTCTCCAGGTCACAGCGGCCGTCCTCTGATGTGCCGGACAGTACTTCCCGATCCACGTGAAGCACCACCTGAAACGGCTCGCCACGCTCCCGGCTCCCCAGGCCCTGGCCCAGGGCCGCCTCCGCCACCAGCCCGAGGGCGTCGGCGTACAGTTGTTCCATGCTGTCCCGTTTTCTGTCCCTCTGAATATTCCAGATGTTATTACCGTTTTCACTTGGGATGTCAGGGGACGGTTCTTCTATGCAGGGTTCACCGATAGTTTCCGCGGAACCGTCCATATCAACGTTATCTGAGGACCCGGAACTCGACCAGGCACCTGAAATTGAGGAAGCCTCGTTGTCAGACCCTTCGGGAGTTTCCGCGGAATCGTTCGTTGGTTCGTTTTGCTCCATTTTTGATATCAATCGAGCAATGACAGGGGGATAAGGGACCTCCTCCTCAGGTGTTTCCACCAGGGCCCATTCCTCTCCGCTTTCGTCATCGATCACTCCCGTCAGGGGAAGACCCGAGAACCCCTCATCGCTAATGCACGGCAGGTTTTCTACTGTATTTTCCCCACTCACCTGTGGAGCACCATGACACGTTTCTGCGGAAGCAGCCTCATCCGATACCTCCGTACCCTCTGTTACTTTATCCCCTGCATCGGCCGTTTTTCGATCGTCCGTCCGGATCTGCTCCATGGCCGCCTCCAGGGCCTTCTTGACCACGGCCCCCACCTCCGGGGTCAGCCGTGCCCGGATGATGACCATCCCGTCGCCGTCGGTGTAGATCTGCAATGATCGGTCCTCGTGTCTGGCCTGGATATCCTCAAGGGATTGTCCCTCCGTGGCACGCCGGTACCCCCGGACCACGCTCTCCACGTGGGAGGCGGTGCCGCTCAACGCAATGTTGAGAAGCTCCCCCTCGTTTTTCTCGTTGGCCACCCGGGTCATGGCCCGGACCTTGGAGTAGCTCACCCTGCCCGTGCGCAGGGCATCGCTGATGCTGGGCAGATTGTCCAGGGCGCGGGCCACGCGCACTTTTTCCCGGGCCGTTACATTGTCCCATCCGCAGCGCCAGGTCAGCCAGTGGGCACAGTTCATGAACCCAAGGCTCCTGCCTTCCATCCGGTCGAAGTCGCTGATGGCCCGGAGCAGGCGCCAGGTGGCCGCCTCGATGTGGGCGGAAAGCTCCGCGATCTCCTCACCCAGGTCCGCCAGGAAGTATTTCCGGGCCAGGGGGTCCGGAGAATCCGCCACGGTTGCGGCG
>CAZSUQ010000554.1:0-4303 GCA_964609935.1 uncultured Thermodesulfobacteriota bacterium
CACTACGGGCAGATCAAACCCCGTGAAGACATCGACATCACGATGGTCGCGCCGAAGTCGCCGGGGCACCGGCTGCGGGAGCTCTACACCGAGGGGCGGGGTGTGCCGGGGCTGCTCGCGATCCATCAGGACGCCACCGGCAACGCCACCGAGCGAGCGCTCGCCTACGCTCAGGGCATCGGCTGCGCCCGCGCTGGGATCATCGAGACCACGTTCGCAGAGGAGACCGAGACGGATCTGTTTGGTGAGCAGGCGGTGATCTGTGGCGGGGTCAGCGCGTTGATCCAGGCGGGCTTCGAGACCCTCACCGACGCTGGGTACCAGCCGGAGATCGCGTACTTCGAGTGCCTGCACGAGATGAAGCTGATCGTCGACCTGATGTACGAGGGGGGCCTGTCGTACATGCGGTACTCCGTCAGCGACACCGCAGAGTATGGCGACTATTCGAGCGGGCCGCGGATCATCGACCAGCGCGCCCGGGACGAGATGAAAGCCATCTTCATCCACGTTCCAAAGGCAGCAGGGATGAGTATATCAAGCGCTCTGTTCGAGACCGAGGTGGGGCACCTCCGCTTGAGGGATTACCAGTTGGCGGATGAAGAGAAGTTCCAGAGGTATTTCAAGTTTGCCTTTGTCCGAAATCCCTGGGACCGAATCGTATCCGCCTACGTTTACCTCTCAAGAGGGGGGATGCCGAAATACCGATACGACCTGGCATTCAAAAAGAAGGTGATGGATCCCTGCCGATCCTTTGAGCAGTTTGTCATGGAATGGGTTGATGAAAAGAACATTTACAAGCATGCTCACTTTGTTCCTCAATATCGATTCGTCACGGACAAGGAGGGCCATGTCGCCCTCGATTTTCTCGGACGCTTCGAAACCCTGGAAGAGGATTTTCAGGAGATCTGTGGGCGACTGGGGATCCGGAGAGAAATCAAGACGGTCAATGTGTCCGGACATGCACACTACTCGACCTACTATACGAACAACGAGATGATCGAAAAGGTTGAAAGGATCTATGCCAAGGACATTTCCCTTTTCGGATATCACTTCTGAGCCGGGTGCTCACTTCCTTATCACCACGATGTTGCTGTGATTCAGGATCTTGAGATCGTGCTCCACAATGCCGAATCCGTGCTTCAAGACGAGTTCCTCCATCTTTTCATGGTTCATGTTGGAGAAACCCGGATTGATCCTTCCCATGAGCTTTTTCTTGTCCGCATACTGAATCACGGCCACGGCTCCAGGTTTCAGGATCCTTTTGATGTGTGTCAGGTAGGCGTCGATACCTTCGGGATCGATGTGAACAAAGGTTCCAAAGGTGAAGAGGAAGTCCACGTGTTCGGAATCGATCCCGTCCATTTCGTAGCCGGTGGTCTGATAGAAGCAGAGCTTAGAGAGGGAGTCTTCAAAGCGCTTCCTCAGGTAGTCAAAGAACTGCGGGTTCAGGTCCACAACCAGGACTTCCCTTCCCTCAAGAAGGTACTTTGTCCATCGCCCGCCTCCCGCGCCGATCTCGAGAACCACCGTCTGAGATGTGACGTAGGGGCGGATATAGATATCCACAACGCGTGATAGATTCCCGGGAAATCGCCAGGGAAAGACAATGCGCTGGAACAGATAGTTGATCCCCCTCACGTCCGGGTCTCCCCACTGCTGTCCATAGAATTTGAAAAGGGCTCGCCGGCCAAGAAACCGTTTCAGGTCCAGCGTCCACTGTTTGTTCCACTCAGGAGATGGCATCTTGATTGAACCTCCTTGAATCTACGGCCTCCATCCAGATTCTTTGTGACAGGTCGGCCAGGATGGCTTCCACGTCTGCCCGGAAGTCCGGGCTGACAAGGAGTTGAACGATTCCTTCTTCGGGGTCCTGCGTGCGAACCACCAGGAGCCCCTCGTACCCCTCGAGCAGTGACTTCAGGTCCACGATCCTTTTCGGGTCAACGCGAACAAACATCATCACCGTCGGCGTCGTTTCAATCGGCTTCTTGGTGGATTTGGAATCCATTCCAGGCGCCCTTGCTTCCGTTATGCCGTCACGCTCGATCCCGGGCCTTCCTCGGCATTGGCCTGAACCGCTTCGCAGCGGCGAAGCAGGTCTCCGGGCTCGGCAGGTACAGGGATGTGGATCCAGACCCGTGTACCCGAATGAGCCTCTTCACAGGGGCCTCCTTCAAGGGTTCTCATGGAGGAGACCGTAAACACCGGGTTCGGCAGATCCTTTCCCAGGTGTTCGAGCCTGTCCCCCTTGCGGACAAACCCCCGGACATCCACCTGCCACCATCCATCTGTTCCGCCTGACTCGATCAGCCCGGCCATCAGAAACGGAGAAACCGGCGTGTTGGATTCGAGGCTGATGGAATCCTCGTTTTCCTCCATGATGAAACCGGTAGTGAATTCCCTGGAATTGAGCTTGGACAGTTCTTCGCGGCAGACGTCAGGGAGACGGTACCCCTGGGGATTCTCCCGGTAGCAGTCCATGGCAAATCGGTAGGCACGGACAACCGTTGCCAGGTAGTGAATCCCCTTCTGGCGACCCTCGATCTTGAATGCATCCACACCGATCCGGATCAACTCCGGAAGGCATCCAAGGAGGCACAAGTCCTTGCTGTTCAGGATATAGGTCCCCCGGCTGTCTTCCTCAACGGGAAGGTATGTCCCGGGCCGCTTCTCTTCCACGATGGCATATTTCCACCGGCAGGACTGCGTACACGTCCCCTGGTTCGCCTCTCTGTCGGCCAGGTACAGACTCAGGAGGCAGCGACCGGAGTAGGACATGCACATGGCACCATGCACAAAGATCTCGATCTCCCCGCCGGTCCCGCTCTTGATCTCCCGGATTTCTTCAAGGGAGAGCTCCCGGGCGAGCACGATCCTCTGGATGCCCTGCTCGAACCAGGATGCAGCAGAGACTCGGTTCAGCGTATTCACCTGCGTACTCAGGTGAAGGGGCGTGTCAGGCAGGATGTCTCGACAGATTCGGATGGCTGCAGGATCGCTCACAATGACTGCATCGAATCCCAGACCGGAAACGGAGGAACAAAAGCCTCGAAAGGGTTCAAGATCCCTGTTTCTCAGAAAGATGTTTGCTGCTAGGTATGCACGCCTTCCCTGTTCGTGCGTGAAACGCACCGCCTCGGACATCTCCTCAAGGGTGAAGTTTTTTGAGAAGTTCCTGAGGCTGAAGGATTTGCCGCTCAGGTAAATCGCATCCGCCCCAAAATGGAGGGCGGCCCTGAGCCGATCCATGTCACCGGCAGGGGCTATGAGTTCAGGGATGCCCTGTTTTCTTCTTCCCATTGCAGCAACCATCTTTTGGTTTCGATCCCACAGGCAAATCCACCCAGCTTTCCACCTCCGGCCGTGACCCTGTGGCAGGGGATGAGAAGGGGGAGGGGATTGAAACGGTTGGCCTGACCCACGGCGCGTGCTCCTCCGGGAATGCCCAGCTTGTGGGCGAGCCATCCATAGGTGCGCGTCCTGCCGTAAGGGATCCTGCCAAGGAGACGCCAGACCTTTTTCTGGAAATCCGTTCCATGGGGGGTGATTGGGGTCTGGAAGGTGGTGAGCCTTCCCTTGAAATATCCGTCAAGTTCCTCTTTCAGCCGTGCCGGGACCTCTCCTCCATGTGTCACCCGTACTCGGGCAAACCGAGCGGACAACCCGGAGAGGAGTCTTTCCTTGCTGCTTGTGGCAGGCAAAAGGATTCGAATGATTCCGCTCTCATCGGAGGCCATCCAGATCCTGCCCAGTGGAGACGGGAAGGAGTCGATGAATACATGCATGTGTTTGGATGTCATCGTGAGATATCCTCCTGGAACGACTGTATAATCAAGCGATATAACAGGTAGTTAGTAGACAAGTATAAGAATATGGTTTAAATTAGTTCCTCGCCATGAATGTTCATTCGAAGTCCTAGAACATGAGGATGACATCCTGTACGTATCATGGAGGATCCAATTCCCTGATTCCATGCCACCAGGGTTCGTAAAACGTTCAGGTTGTTCAGTCACTGCAAATCGACTAAGTATAAGGTAACCATGATGACAAAGGTTTTACAATAGAGAGTCCGTGTTGATCACACTCAAAGACATACATCTGCACTATCCAACTCAGACCGTCCTCAGGGATCTGAACGTGAGGGTCGCGCTCAAGGACAGGATCGCATTGATCGGGGGGAACGGCACAGGGAAGAGCACCCTCCTGAAGATCCTTGCCGGCGTGATGACACCCAATGAAGGAAGGGTTGAAATACCATCAGGGGTCACGATCGGATACCTGCCTCAAACGGGCCTCTCCTTCA
>CAZSUQ010000555.1:0-4300 GCA_964609935.1 uncultured Thermodesulfobacteriota bacterium
ATGGGCTTGCTCAAGGATCTTCCCGTAGATGACGTTCGGCTCAGGAAGGGAATCGAGTTCCGGAGGTTTGGCGGGGCCGGCCAGAAAGGCACATCCCGTGATCAAGAGGAGAAGGCCCCAGATCGTGGCCACGAGGAGCGCCCTGCCCATCCCTCCCCGGGAACGGCAAGGGTCACCAGGAGGTTGCAGAAGAGAGAATGCAGGAGAGACGAAATGGAAAAGACGATTTTTTTTCAAGTACTTCTCAACGGATCTTTTCGATGGTTTTTATCTTTTCCGAGATCTTCTTCTTGTCTTCCGTCTTGGCCTGTTTCTCCGCCTTTCGGTAGGCGCCCAAGGCCTTTTTCAAAGACCCGATCTCCCGGTAGCAATCGCCAAGGTGTTCCAGGACGATGGGATCGTCTGGAACGAGTTCGCGCGCCCTTTCCAGTTTTCGGACCGCCTCTGAATACCTCCCCTGCTGGAAATAGACCCAACCGAGGCTGTCGATAATATATCCATCCTCAGGCCGGATCTCCAGAGCCTTGAGGACCAATGCCTCGGCTTCTTGAAGATGAATACCTTTTTCTGCATAGGTGTACCCGAGATAATTCAGTGCTTCCGCATTGCCCGGTTCAATGGAAATCAGGGTCTTCATGGTTTCGATGCTGTTGGGAAGATCTCCTGATTTGTCGTAGAGAACCCCGAGGGTGAAGTAATAGTTTGCCGGTTGTTCCGTTGTTTCGATGGCCTGCCGAATGCAGTGGATGGCCTTGTCATAGTTCCCCTTTTCCTCGTAGAGCGCGCCGAGGAACCCCCAGAACCTGTCTTTATCCGGTTGGTGTTTGATCGCTGTTTCGATAGCGTCAATCGCCTCATCCAGCTTTTCCTCTTCTTCAAGAAGATAAGCGAGAAACACCCGGGCCTCCTGGTAGATCTCCGCTTCCGGTGGAATCCGCCGGAAGGCCGCCTTGGCAGCCTCGGTTTCCCCGTTTTCCGCATAAGCAGACCCGAGAAAGTAACGAATCCGGTGCTCTTCGGGAAACGCCGCCAAAACGATCAGGAACTCATGAGCCGCCACATCGAACCGCTTCTGTTCCATGTAGATCAAACCGATCTTCAGATGTATCTGAATGGCATCCGACCCGGCAAGTTTTCCGAGCGTTTTCAGTTGTTCAAGGGCCTCGTCCAGTTTCTTCTGTTCGATGTAAAGCTGGCCGAGACGGTCCCGGACCAGAAGGTTGTCCGGATCCCGCTCCAGGATCTTCCGGTAGATCCCAACCGCCTCCTCTTCCCGTTTCTGTGCCTCATAGATACGGGCCAGGTCCAGGAGGACCACGTCCGAGTCGGAGGACAACATTCTTGCTTTCAGCAAGAACTTCTCCGCCTCCGGATAACGCTCCTGTTGTGAATAGAGCCGTCCAAGGTGGTAGTAGCCCACAAAGGAGTCAGGATCTTTCCGGATGATTTCCTGCAAATTCTCCACGGCCTCGTCGAACTGTCCGGTGGCCGCATAGAGCGAACTGAGAAAGAGACGCGGGCGATCCATGTCCGGGTTGATTTCCAGGACCTGTTTATAGGCCTCGATGGCATCAGGGATCTTCCGCGTGGCGGAGTAAATCCCTGCAAGAAGCAGGTGCGCATCCAGGTTGTCCGGGTCCAGGGCAACCGCGGCCTTGGCCCCCTCGAGCGCCTTTTCCGGATCACCGAGCTGGAGATAGAGCTTGGCCAGGCTGAGATGCAGATAATCAGAGGAAGGGTCCGATGCAACTGCCTGCTGGTATGCTTTTGCAGCTGCATCCAGCTCCCCCTGCAGGGCAAGGTTGTACCCTTTGATAAACGAGAAGTAAGGATTCTCCTTCCTGCCTTTCGTGACCCTCCCGGTTCCGGGCGATGTTCCGTCCGTTTTTCGCACAAAGGGATTTTGTCCGCTGCAGGAGAGGTTCCCGGTCACCAGCAGAACGAATCCGAAAAGGAGAACCCGATGGAAAGCGGGCATGCGCATGGTTTCAAGTTTCCTGTTGGTTGTTTTTCCAGGATCTGTTTTTGCTGAAGGGTTGAAGGATTCTTTTTCTTCTATTATTTCTAGCACATAGCTTCGGGAAAAACGACCCGTTCCCAAACCCTGAGAAGGAGAATCATTTGCCGTTTACCCTGCTTTTTTTTATAATTCTCCCCACGCAATAATCCCTTATCGTCACGAACGGGCCTTTTTCTTAGTCACCGGGCAGGTGCCTGATGAAGCAAACAAAGGAATCGAAACCGTCCCGTACCTCCTTGAAATGGATGTGGGGCAACTTGTTCAGGGAAAAGGATCTCAGCCGAACAACGATCCGGGAAACATTAAAAAAAACGCCCCTTTTTCAAGATCTGTCCGCCAAGGAACTGTCCCGCGTCCAGGACAACCTCTACCTGCGTAGATACAGGGCGGATGAGTTTATCTTCCGCGAGAGGGAGCCGGGACTGGGCATGTACTTGATCCTGGAGGGATCGGTTTGGATCCAGAGGACGATAGAACCCAATGCGGACACCGTGGAGCCAATCCTTGAGCTCAAGGAAGGAGATTTCTTCAGTGAAATGGCTCTGCTGGACGAATACCCCCATGTGGTTTCTGCCAGGGCTCATACCTATACGGAACTGCTTGGTTTCTTCCGTCCTGATTTTCTTTCGCTGATTCGTTACCATCCCCGCTTGGGAACGAAATTGCTCCTGGGACTCGGGCGTGTGATCGCAACACGTTTTCGCTCCTCCCTTCCGGGTACCGACGAGGTTGAATCCGCCGGCCGATTGTGAAGTCACCCTCAAGATCTTTTTTCAGCGGAAAGCCCATGGAAAAGGAATCCCGACCAAACTGGTTGAGACGGCTCGTTCTGGTTCTGGTGCTCCTGGCCGCTGTTTTTGTCCTTTATGTGATCCGAAATACCCTGATCCCTCTTTTTCTCTCCATGCTCATCGCCTACCTCCTGACACCCCTGGCCGACTTTCTCGAGAACAGAGGCCTGGGACGCATCCTGGCGATTTCCTTCACATTTGTCCTTTTCTTCGCTCTTCTCTTTCTGATCGCCCTCTACCTCATCCCCCTCATCAACAACGAACTGAAAGGGTTTACGGCAGGCATGCCCCGTTACCTAGGCACGGTGAATGAGGAGATCGTCCGGATCCAGGAGCGGATCGCTTCCACCCTGCCCGCTGTCCGGGATGTGGACATCGGGGGCAGGATCCAGAAGGTGATCATCGAAAAACTTCAGACCCTCCCCACCTTTGTGATCAATATCTTTTCCGTTTTCCCCCTCCTCATCCTGGTGCCCCTGATCAGCTTCTTCTTTCTCAAGGACGGCAAGCGAATCAAGCGGGGCTTTGTCAACAGCCTTCCCAACCGGTATTTCGAGATGGTCTACGGCCTGCTCTACGAGATCGACCGAAAGATCGGAAGCTACGTCCGGGGACAGCTTCTCCGCTCCACGATCATCGGATGCCTCACCTTCCTGGGGTTGAAGCTGTTCGGGCTGAAGTACTCGCTCCTGCTGGGCATCTTTGCCGGTGTGATGAACCTCGTCCCCTATGCGGGACCGCTCATCGGCTCGATCCCGGCCGTGGTGCTCGCGGCATTAAACCAGGCAGGGGATCAGGTTCTCCTGTCACAGCTGTCCCCTCTCCCGCTCGTGGTGCACATCATCCTTGTGTACGTTGTGGTTCAGATGCTGGACGCAGTCTGGATCGCCCCCTACATCCTCGGGTGGAGCGTTGACATCCACCCCCTGGGCATTGTCCTGCTCCTCCTGTTCGGCAATCAGCTCTTTGGGTGGTGGGGAATCATCCTTGCCGTGCCGGTGGCTTCCATCTTCCAGCTCATCCTTCAAGCCGTCTATTCCCACTACAGAGTCTATCGAGCCTGAGGCGGAAAGACTGCCTCCCTCCCCCTTCGCAGGTGAAGATCCCAGGCTGCAGGGAGCCCATTCGTTACCGTCGTCGTAACGAAAGAACAAAGGCGTAGAAGTAGATGAGAAGGACGAGGATGTGAAGTTTTTGAATTCCGATCAGCATGGTGGCATTTTCCAGTAACCCGCCGAAGACAGCGCCGAGGAGCAGGAAGATCCCGATAGCCAGGGTCAGGACGACTCCGAGGAGGAAGACGCCGAGGCCAGCCCGGAAAGCGCGCAGGAAGAACAGCAGGACATGTCCGAGGCGCAGGTCACGATGGATGACATGGCCGAGGACGAAATGTCCGATGAGGCGGAGATGCCCGACGGCGAAGCGCCGCTTGATCCCCCACCCCCGCCGCCAGTGGCTGACGCAGACCCAGACTATCTGGTCGAAGACC
>CAZSUQ010000556.1:0-4286 GCA_964609935.1 uncultured Thermodesulfobacteriota bacterium
CAGGCCCCTGCAGTGGCAAAGGATTTTGAGAAGCTGAGAAGCCTTCACGAGCAGGCGGAAGGGATCCGAAAAGACCTGGAAGAGAGGTATGCAACCTGGGAGACATTGATCAAAGAGGGTGATTCAGAATCCCTGTAGCCGGGGACGCGAAACGCCAGACGATGGCCCCTAGATCCAGAGCCCCCTCAGAGGCTTGCTTTCCATGACCACCTTGCCCTTGCGAAAAACGCGGACCGTCCGGGTCGAGGCCGAGATCGTCACGGCGATGGCATTGGTGGTCTTGGATATGGACGCAGCAGCCATATGACGGGCGCCCAGGCCCTTTGGCAACCGTACCCCCTTGGCCGGCGTATCGATATAGCGTCCGGCACTCAAGATCGTTCCATCCTGACGAATAACAAAACCGCCATCCAGCTGCGCGATCTCCTTGACCGTTTCGGCCAGATTCGGATCCGTGACCTTCTTCTGGTCATCCGCGTATCCCTGGAAAGGGTTCAGGATCATGGGCCGGGATTGCTCCATGACCCGGTGAGCATCCCCAACCACGAACAGGCTCCCAATGGATTTGCCCTCTCGCCCCTCGCGTGCGAGCTCCATGGCCAGATCCATGACCGCACCGAGCACGTCCGCAGGGATCTTGTCCGAAAGCGTTGCAAGTTTCTGGATGGAGACGTACTCGGCCTTCTCTTTGAGCTGAAGGATACTGATGGAGTCCAGTTCCGAGGGAGACGCAAGAGGATAGAGACAGAGGAGTCGGTCCCCCCGCTTCACCTTTTCCAGTTTGAGAGCCTTCTGAAGGCATATCTCCAGCCACTCCAGTGGAGAGGTGTCCGGCAGATCTACGCTCATGGTTTCGATCCCCTTCAGGGAGGGGATTTTCTTGATTCTTGAATCGAGTGCGAGCAATACGGCTGGAGAAGGGGGAAGCCCCCGCAGGCAATCCCAGGCCAGTGGCTTCCTGGCCACGACCATGACCCGACCGATCCCTTGTGAGTGAGCAAAGGGAAGGGCCGTCTTCAGCAGTACGAGGCTGGACCCTTTTATGGGTTTTGTCTTGGTCATGGCTCTAACCGAGCGGGCTATCCCTTCCAATGATTTGATTGTTGACCCTGGAATGAAGCCTTGATCACGGAAAAGGGATTCTTTTCCGTAAGTTCCTATATTATTGTTCGACAGATCCTTAATGTATACTTTAACGGTTTTCTGTTTTTTTCAAAAGAAAGGGGAGAGATGGATGAGAAGAGAGGAAAAGGGTCAGGTTCTACGGCCCAGGTAGGTCTTGATCATCTCGCTGTAGGTGCAAAAATTGGTTGTGACAAGCTTCTTCATATAGGGGCAATCCTGCGCATCGGGGGAGGGCTTTATGAATAGAGAATCGTCGCCCACGAGTTTGATCGGTTCACACACGGTGCAAGAAGGATCCATCTCACACTTTGCTTGCCCGCAGGTCTGGGCAAAGCGATTCTGGTTGGAGTTTGAGTATGTTTTCATAATCAAAACAGGATTATTGGTTTCGGACGATTCTTTATATCAACAATGCAAAGTTTTTTCAAACCAAGATCCCTGCAAATCTATTCATCAGGCCGGACGTCATGACTGAAGTTCTCCTGGCCAAATGGCAGGAAGAATCCTTTTTGCAGACACGTCAAATCCCATACTGCTTGTAGATTTCCTTCCTGACGGGACAATCGCAGTAATACCTGTCGTTGAGGCATATCTTGTATGGACAGAACTCATCGTCCTTGGGCTTGATGAAGAACACGATATCCTTCAATGATTCATCAACAGGACACAGGGATGAGGGTTTCTCCAGGCAGGCGCACTTCTTTTTGCATAGAATGGCATGTTCCGTAATCTCTTGAACCGCTCTGAACTCCGACATGATGCACCGTCATTTGAATCCGTCAGGGGATCCCAACAACCTTATTTCATATATCGGATAGAACTTTGTTTTCCTTGAAGTCTCCAGGAAAAGGATCTAGGCATCGATTGGGGACAGGCTCTTGACTCGAAGAGGATGGATCAACGTCATTGAGGATGTTATAATGATTCCTCGTTCGCAACAGAGGGAGGAAGAAACGGATCTGACCTGGGTTGCGTGTAACGAAAACCCTTTCCAGAGGCGTGGGGGGAGGGTTTCAAGAAGATCGCACGTGTGAGACAGGAAAGGGTATTGTGGGCGATTAGCTCAGGGGATAGAGCGTTGGTCTCCGGAACCAAAGGTCGCGCGTTCGATTCGCGCATCGCCCTCCAGTGTCTTCAAGGGGTTACGTGGCAAACGTAGCCCCTTTTTACGTACGGATTCAAATCTGGAACGGATCGCTAGCGCGAATCCCATGATGCGTTATGCTTGACTCGTTTTGTGCCCGCTTCGTTTCCGGGATCCGGGCAGGCTTTCCCCATAGATAGCCTTGCCCGTACTTCACACCCATTTCCCTCAGCACGTCCAGGTCTTCCTGTGTTTCGATCCCTTCTGCAATGTGGTCTGCGTTCAGGCCATCCAGGATCTTCAGCATGCGTTCCAGGGACCTTCTCTTGCCCTGGTCGGAAGCGATGCCGTTGATATAGACCCGGTCGATCTTGATGAGGTCAGGCTCGAGGATGATCAGGCTCTCCAGGGAACTTCGGCCGAATCCCAGATCATCAATGGCCACCATGATGCCCGATTCCTTGAGCGCCACCGCATACTCTTTGAAGTAGGAGGGGTCGCCGATGAACTGCTGTTCACTGATTTCCACACAGAAGGAGTTCTTTTCCATCCCTGACGGAAAGATCCTCAGCAGGTTTTCAATGGGTGTCGCCAGCATGGTGGAAGGAAACAGGTTTACATGAAAACGGGCCTTGGGGCGCAGGTCTCCGGTGGCGGCAATACAGGTTTTCAAGCATTGAAGGTCCACATAGGTCAGGATGTTGTTTTCAAGGGAAAACCCGAAGAATTCCATGGGCATCTCGAAATTTTTGATGATGCTCCGGGCGTACAGCTCGTATCCTTCGAGGCTTTCATCCGCAAGGAGAAAGATGGGCTGATACACGGAGAAAAAGCAGTTTCCCTGGAGAAGCTGTTCCATCTTTCTCGTCAGGGCAGCCGCACTCTCTATCTTCCTGTTCGAAGAGTCCTCTGCTGCTGAGACGAGGTTTTTCCCCAGTTGCTTGCTGCGCTGCAGGGGGAGGCGTGTAAGAGAAAGAACCTCCTCGGTGGAAGATACCTCGTAAGGGACCAGGGTCACGCCCAGGCTGGCGGTGACCTTGAGGCTTTCACTGGAGACGGGCAAGGGGCTCGTGGAGACCGCAAGCCTCAACTTCTCCGATATGGACACGGCCTCAGCCAACCGTGTGTTCGGCAGCAGGATGAGGAACTCATCGCCTCCAACCCGGGCGATGTGGTCCGAGATTCGAACTGTGTTCTTCAAGTTCTTCCCGATATTCGTGAGGACCACGTCGCCCACGGCATGGCCCAGGGTATCGTTGATGTGCTTGAAGCTGTCGCAGTCCAGGAGAATGGCTGCCAGGCGTGTCCCGTCTCGTCGCGCCCTGTTGATCTCGATGGCGAGCAGTTCCTCCAAGCCTCTACGGTTGAGCAGTTCGGTGAGCGGATCAATTTTCGCCAGCTGTTCGAGGTCTGCATTTGTCCTCTCGAGCTTGATGGTGAGTTCTTTCAGGCTTTCCTCTGCTTTTCTCCGTTCGGTTATGTCCCGCAGGAGCATGACCCTGCCGCTGCTTTTCTCCAGGCTGCCGATAATCACCTCAAGATGTATGGTTCCCCCGTTCTTTTTCTTCCCGGTTGCCAAACACATGTTGAGGCCACCCCTGGCACCTCCGTCGCAAACCTCGTGGCCTTCACTCTGTTTCGAGAGAACGTGGATAATGGACTCCACCGTCCTCTGGTTCAGGACCTCGCTCACGTCGTAACCGAACATCCGTTCCACGGTGCTGTTGCACTTGATGATCCTGTCCTCTGAATCCACCACCATCAACACGTCCGGGTGGATGCTCGAGATGATGTCTTCCAACTCCTCCTGTTTCCCCAGGGCCTTCTTCCAATTACGATAGATGATCCATAGCAGAACGGTCAGGTAGGCAAAGACCCCGTTGAAAAACATCTCTGTGTACGGGGTCCACTGGTATACATCCAAATGGGTTGAAATCTTATCGAAGAGGCTTGAAACGATACAGAAAAGGGCAAAGACAATGGTAATCGCCACGACCAGTGAGAGATAAAGCTGGTCTCTGTTTTTCTCTATGAAGTGCTTCATAAGAAAAATTCCGGATCCTTAATTCAATCGCAC
>CAZSUQ010000557.1:0-4278 GCA_964609935.1 uncultured Thermodesulfobacteriota bacterium
ACTCGACCTTCATCGCTTCTGCGATCGTATCCAGCACAACCCTGAGGCCGCCGTTGGTGCCGTCATGGGCATCGTTAAAGGCGCCTACGATGTCGCTGCTCCTCCTCCTGTAAGCCTGTTCAAGGATATCCTTGGCCCGACCCATGGCATCAACCGGTGACATGACTCCACCGTTGGAGACGTATTGGAAGTGCCGGTTGTAGTAATCCCCGATGATCCGACTGAACTCGTCAAAATCGGTGACGGTATTCCGGTTCAGGGGGTAGCGCATGCGGGCTTCGTCGTGCCGCAGCCCCACGTTCCTGGCAATATACCGTTCATCCAGCGAACCCAACACATTGCTGATACTAACCATGGCAAACGCTCCTTTCTATTTACAGATTACGGAGTAATTCTCTGACCCGGTCTAGGGACTGAATGTAGATCCGAACAATGGGTTCGAAATGACGAGTATATCGCTCCACGGATTGGCTTCGGATCTCTTCCGGTATGTGCGGTCCGATCCGCTCGAGGAAAGTTTTCATAAAAGCCTCCCTGGCTTTCCAGTTTTTCGGATCCACAGTTTCCTTGAACACGCGGTTTACATGTTTTGTTTGCTGATCGGTCTTGAACTGCTCAGTCATTACGTCGATGATGAACCGTAGCCCCCCGTTGGTTCCGTGGCGGGCTTCGGCCCACGCGGCATCGGCCCCCCCTTTATTCTTGAACGCATTGTCCAGCAGGTCATAGGCCTCATGCGCCGCTTCCCGCGGTTCCACCAATCCGGCCATCGAATTCGTATGCCGGATCAGGTGAATGTAGAAGGCGGTTATGGTATCCAGGAAATCTTCATAGGAATCTAGGACCACCTCTCCCATCACGTATGCGGCCCGCGCCGCGTCAATGGGAATGCCGAACTTCCTGGCTAAGGATTCGGTGTTTATCATGTCGAGGATCGTATCCACAGCTGCGGAAGCTTCCGTCGTGCTCGTGATTTTTGGCAAACCCTCTCTTTCTTCAGCCTTTCTCGCGAAGAATTTTCCCAGGGCGGCATCGATGAGAAGCGCCACGTCTTTGTGATCCCCCTTCCGGGAGAAACGAGAGAGCTCCAGGCATTGCTCCATTGGAAGCAAGGGAAAAAGTGTTTTTAGCCGCCGTATTGCAGGAGGCATGGACTGGACCAGTTGAAGGAGCTTTTGGCCGAATCCTTCGGGGTATTTCTTCCGGCGTGCCTGGAAATGCGTCCTGGTGAGCAAGAGATCATGAGCTTCGGTACATCTACTTGAGAGAAGGTGGCTCTCGAGGACATGCCAGAATCGCTTGTCGTTCTGTCGTGCAATGTGGTGGGTGGCACGATCCACAGGTGTGTTTCGAGGGCTGGCTGTAGTTTCCATGTCAAAAAAACCACTTTGAAGCCCGGCAAGAACCATCGCTTCTTCACTGAATGAGGCTTGAACCAGGTCGTTGATGTCTTTCACCCCGGTGGTTTGAATTTGGCTTTTTGCATCGGTTACCGCCTCTTCAATCTCCAGCGCCTCTTTGGGGGTGAGAGCTTTCAGAGATGCATCGGCTGTGGCGAATGGATAGACAAACTGTCGGATCTTACTGTCCTCCAGGGCGGCCTGGAGTTTGGCCGGAAGGCTCTCAACAGAACGGATATCTCCATCGGCCGAGGCCACGTGCCCGGTGATGACCAAGGACGGGGGGAGAGGGAGATCCAATGCCGCGGACAATAGAGCTGACATAACTGCGGCATCGGCCGAGTATCCGGTTATATTCATACCGATCCCTGACGCGGATGCCGCGCCCAGGTTCACCACAGAGAGCTCGTAATATTTCGGACCCAATCCCAACACGTGAGTGATACGGTCAACTACGGCAAGGATGGTCTCTTCTAAATGTTGGATAACTTCGGATGAAAAAACAGCAGGACCGGTGATGGATAGCCGTTCATGGCATGGTTTGGATTGCACCTGTGCAACGATGCTTGAAATAACCGCTACGCGGGACTCCCCCTGGTCGAAAACCAGGGCGGTCTTTACCCTGCCGATAGCAGCCGATTCGTTGTCCATCCTTTACTCTCCGTTTGCTTCTCTGAGCTCGATCTCAAGCACACCCGTCTCGATTCCAGGGTAAAAATGCAGAAGAACGGTTCCTCCCAGAAGGGGAACCGTCTTTAAAGGCCGAAGCTCGTTCTCACCCGTGTCCGCTGCCAACTTCAACGGCCGGCCCGGATAAGCCTTTCTCCAGATACAATCTTTTTCAGTGATGGGTCCTTCCCAGATTATGCGACCGGTCTCCATCTTGAGCCGATACTCACCAGGTATTACGTTCTTGATGGAATGCCTGTCCGGTATTCTGTCGAACTGACAGGTTCCGAAGAACTCCTCTTCTTTCTCGATCAGGATGTGAAGAGGAAATCGTTTTAGTAAAGCCTCCACGGGTTGATCCCCTTGTTCTTCCCCAAGCATCAGGACATGACCGTTATTCACTTCCTCCATGAATCGCTGGAACTGTACAAAGGCATGCCTGTACCCGGGCTCCCGGCCTATCCGGATGATCCGGGCGAAAGCTTCCCGCAGGCCTTCTTCAAGGTTTTCCCCTTGCAAGGCTTGTTCGATGATGGGTATGAAGTAAAGGTTCTTTGACATTTCCGATCAGTTCTCCTTTTTCGGGTCTTCCTTCATAATCCCCTGTACCTGCGGCCACACCCCCGCTTCTTCGGCCTTTGCCACGAAGGATGCATGACCTGCCAGAGTCTGAGCCACGTTCCTCCACAGGTCTGGAGGCTTGGATGAGGGATCAGTCTGCCAGCGGCTGCCGGCGAATCGGCTGAAAGTCGGCCTGCTCAAGCCGAAAAACCGGGCGATTCGTTTTTCTTCATATTGATCCGTGCTGAGCGCTTCGAAAACCTGGCATACCAGCTTTTTCAGAGACGCTTTTCCCAGGGCCCGTATGGCCGGGCGCTGATCCATAATGCAATCGGCTTTTTCCTCGGCCACGACATTTGCCATGCCCTGCACGTTGATCTCTTGCTCCATCAAGGTTTCGAGCGGAGTGTCGGCTGATCGGCCGAAGACGTCCTGCCGGATCCTTTTCGTGAGAACAACATGCCGTGGTTTGCCCAGCCGTTCGTTGATGACTGACTGGACGCGCTGTTTTTCACCCTGTCTCTGAGGGTTGGGATTTTTTACATGGGCGTTCAACCACTCCCCGCGAATCCGTCCCGACATGGAAACGGGCATCAATACATGGATGGCACCGCCGTTGACCGGCCATGAATAGCGCGACATCAATGGATTGGAACCGCGCAGCGCTTCTTTGCAGGAAAGACGGAAGTGGCGGGCCACAAGATTTTGGAATATTCGAGCCGCCACGACTTCATCAAGAACAGGATTCCCCTTGGTGGCATTAGTTTTCCAATCAGCCGTCATATCAAGGAAAGCTCTGAAATAATGGCGGCAGTCCGGTCTTTCCTTCTTGGATTTATCGTGAGACGCCCGGTTGGGTGGAATATGGGAAAACTTATCAACCGTGATATCGTAGGCCCTCTCCAGCACGAGCTGGTTATGGTTGGTCCATTTATAGACCCATGGCTTGGTACGAAGCTCTTCCATGAAATCCACGAAGAGCATGACCGGACCTCCGCTGATTCTGAAAAGGGTTCGATGGTCATGGATTTCCTTCAATGCCGACCGGTCGTCCCGTTGGACGATCCCTTCCGCCAGCGCCACCAGCGAAAGCTCTCTATATATGCGCTGCTTTTTTGAGGCAGGGGCGCGGGTATCTACAATATGGTGATTCATCTTTAAGAATCCTCCCCCTGCCGGATGGCGGTTTTTTTGACACGGGCCTTGTACTCGTCGAGCTTGCGGGCCAGTGCCATGGCCCTGTTTCGGTTTCCGGCTGCTGCGGACGCATCTATCCGCTGGCGTGTTTCCCGGATCTTTTGAAGAACGCGTGTGGTAAAGCGTACCGGATATTCCGCTGTAGTTGTTCCCGGGCTCAACTGCCTGGCCCTCTCGAACCAGGTGAGGGCACCATCGAAATCTCCCATGTGCACGCAACACGAACCTTCCTCCATGGCTTCGCGATATTGCCTCGCCTTGATCTCCAGCCTCTTTTGGACGACGTGGCCCTGGGAATGGTTGGGGTAGAGGTGTACGGCTTCGATAAGCAGCGATGCCAATTCATCGAGGTTTCGAAGGTCCAGGCCCTGTTCGATGGCCGTATAGAGGCGGCCGGCCTGTTCGTATCGCTCCTGCAGGGTTTCGAGGAGCCTTCGTGCCTCGGTATGTT
>CAZSUQ010000558.1:0-4277 GCA_964609935.1 uncultured Thermodesulfobacteriota bacterium
CACGCGGGGCAGGCCCGCCAAGATCGCAAAGAGCCGGCAGTTCGCTGCCGAGCGCGGCTACCAGCCACTGAACCACGTCCTCTTCCCCCGCACAAAGGGCTTTGTTTCCACGGCCCAGGGACTGCGGGGACATCTCAACGCGGTTTATGACGTCACCATCGGCTACGTGGACGGGGTGCCCACCCTGTGGCAGTGGATCAAGGGGTATGTGAAAAGGGTCCACGTGCACGTGAGGCGGTTCAGCATCGAAACGCTGCCTGAAGAAGGCGAGGCCCTGTCCTCCTGGCTCATCGACCTCTACAAGGAAAAAGACGCACGGCTGGATGCCTATTACAGGGACGGTGCGTTCCCTCCTTGATCCGGGCGTGGTTTCTTTTTACAATAATTTCCTATTTAAAAAAGGAGAGGACACATGCAAAGAAGATCCATGTCCCTGTTGATCGGTTTGAGCCTCGTAATGACTTCCTGTGTTGTGCAGCAGGCGACCCCCCAGGGCCAGATCGTAAAGGCAGGCCCCAATATAACGCAAAGCCCGCCTGCCGCGACAGAACAACCGGCACCCACCTTCACAGGGCCGGGGCTGATGGACATGCAGCTGAACAGCCTTGCCGCCCAGATCGTGAAGGACCTGACCCAGGAGAACAAGACCCGGATCGCGGTCATCAAGTTCTCCAACCTCGACGGCAAGGTGACCAAGCTCGGCAAGTATGTTTCCGAGGAGCTGATCTTCAGGCTCCACAAGACGCAAAGATTCAGCATCGTGGAAAGAGCGCTCCTGAACAAGGTGATGAAGGAGCACAAGCTGAACCTTTCGGGCGTGATCGATGAGAGCACGGCCAGGGAGGTGGGAAAAATCCTGGGCGTGGACGCCCTTGCCACGGGAACGGTTGCGGACCTGGGCAGAACCATCAAGATCAATGCGCGCCTGATCTCCACGGAGACAGGGTCCATCTTTACCGTGGCCGCCGTGGAGGTCCTGAAGGACGACAAGGTTGCCCGCCTCCTGCCGGAGGGGAAGAAAGGGAGCAAGGAAACGTACCCCACGTTTGCTCCCCAGGTGACGAACCTGGCTCCGAGGGCCACCATCAGTGCATCCTCGCAGTTAGGCCCACGATACAGGATCCGGAACGTTGCCGACGGCGTGATCGGCGTGATGAACAAGGGCGAGTGGGCAACCAAGTGGGAACAGGAAGGCTCATGGCTTCTCCTGGAATGGCCCCAACAGAGGCAGGTCAGCAAGGTCGTTCTGTACGACCGGCCATACATGCATCCGAACATTCAGCAGGCGACGCTGACCTTCAGCGACGGCTCGAGCATCCAGACAGGCACCCTGCCGGATGACGGAACGGCAAAGGAGTTCGTCTTTCCTCCCAAGATCGTCACGTGGATCAAGTTCACCGTGAAGCAGGCAAAGGGCCAGAATATCGGGCTGTCCGAGATCGAGGTGTACGGACAGTAATCCCCGGCCGGGACAAGGCCCGGCGATAAAGCCGTTTTCGTGAGACTTTCTGGGGCTCAGCCACCGCTCCTGTTCCAGCCGCAACTTACCTGAAGCCTTCCACTGCTCCCGCCACAGAGTTGAGGAGAAAAGGTCTTGGTGGACTGGAGGTTCTATTCCGCATCGGTTTTTGTTTGCGTCGCCGTGGGATCCTTTCTCTACAAGAGGGCCCGTATCCAGGGGGTCCGTCCGGGCTCTTTCATGGTTGTGCAGGCCGCCACCTTCCTGAGCACGGTGATTCTGGCCGGGCTCCTGTCCGGGGAGTGCAGGTTCGACAACCCCTACCTCGCTCTCGGCCCCCTCTGCGGGATCCTGGGCATGATCGGTGCGCTGTCAACGCTGTTCAGCATGGGGCGTGGGGAGGTGGGAACCAACATCGCCGTTGTGCGCCTGAGCTTCATGCCCACCACGATCGGCGCCATCCTCTTTCTCGGCGAGCCGCTCACGCTCCGCAAGGGCTTTCTCGTTCTGTTCGCCGCCACCGCGGTCCTGCTGTTCGTTGACCACTATCGGAAGGAGAACCGGGCCGCTCTCGGTTCCCTGGTGCCGGCCCTGACCGCGTGCTTTGCATTCGGGGCCTTTGATATCGTCTACAAGGTCGCTTCCGGGCACGGAGTGGACCCGCTTGCCTTTCTCATGGTGCAGTCCGTCACGGGAAACATCGTGGTCAACCTTTTCGCGAGGCTGCGCGAAGGTGGCTACTCGTTCAACAGGGTCACCTTCCGGCTGGCGCCGGTGTGCGGGTTCCTGTTCGCTGCGGCCTGCCTGTCGTGGCTCAAGGCGCTGCGCGATGTGGATGTCTCCCTGGTGGTCCCTTTCGTCCAGATGAACTTCATCCTGACCTACCTGCTCGGGGTGATCTTCCTCAAGGAGTCCATAACAAAGAGGAAGGCCTTTGGCATCACCATGGTGCTCATGGCCATCCTCATGCTCTCGGAGAATGCGCTTCAACACCTAACCGGGTGGATGAATCTATTTGAATAGAAGTATTGGGAAAACATGAAACAGCAGAAGGAAAGGCTGGCATTCCTGGCCGAGGATTCCGTGCAGGGCTTTACCGCGTATTGCGGGATGATGCCTGTTTCCATGGAGCCGGGCAGGTTCGTCACGCGAATCCAGCTCGAGGGGCATCACCGCCAGCAGGATAATTATGTACATGCAGGCGTGATCGCCACCATGGCGGACCACACCGCAGGCTATGCCTCCTATTCCCTTGTGCCGAAGAACCGGCGCATCCTCACCGTGGAGTACAAGATCAACTTCATCGCCCCGGCCATGGGCGAGGTGCTGGAATGCCGGGCAGAGGTGATCAAGCCTGGCAAAAGCCTCCTGGTTGCCGAATCCGAGGTCTATGCCGTGCACAAAGCTGAAGAGACCCTCGTGGCCAAGGCCCTGCTCACCATGGCAGCGGTTCCCATAGAGAAAATAAATAAAAAGTAAGACGACAAAGAAGAGAGAAGGCAAAGAAAAAAGATATAAGGCAATCAAAAAGCCACAGACCCCTCCTCCAAAAAAAATTAGTCCCTCCAACTTTCCTGTGCATTAAAGTCTGCCCCCCCTTCGATATAGAGGGTGAGAACCAACCTCTGTGAGGACAGCCCGCATATTTCATGAAGCCTTCCACTGCGGGCGAGGGAAGGTTCTCGACCAGGACCCTTCCCGGATGTGTCCAGTAAACATTCAATGGATAAGGGGGGAGAGATGAAAACACACATTCTGATAATGATCGTTGCAGTGATCGGTCTGTTCCCGTTTGCTGCGGTGGCCCAGACCGTCTATGTCGTGGACCTGAACGGCGAAGGGGACTTTACATTCATACAGGACTGTATCGACGCGGCCACGGACGGCGACACCTGCCAGGTGAACCCGGGGACGTATGTGGAGCACATCGATTTCTCCGGGAAAAACCTTTCTCTGATAAGCCTTGCCGGGCCGGAGGAGACGATTCTCGAATTCACGGCCGTATCGTTTCATGGAGGGGAGTCAGCAGAGGCTCTCTTGGAAGGGTTCACGATCCGGAATGCATACAGCTACTATGGTGCTGTCTACTGTTACGGTTCGTCACCAACCATCCGGAACTGCATGATCAAGGGAAATGTCGGTCTGGCGCAATGCAGTTGGTACTACTGTGTGGGTGGTGGAGGCGGGATCAGTATCTTCAATGGGAGCCCCCTGATTCAGAACTGTACGATCACAGAGAATCAATCCTTATATATGGGTGGCGGGATCCATATAGATAGCGGCTCACCTGTGATTGAAAACTGCATCATAAGCAGAAACATTGGGATTATGGGCGGCGGAGGGATTTATTCCGGAAGCGGGGATCGCTCATTACAGGATGTACGATCAGCCGAAACATAGCTGTTTATGGTTCGGGTGGGGGGATATACGCGGGCTATTATGATCCGCCGACCATTACACATTGTACCATCACGAATAATAGGTCAGGGGACGATGGAGGGGGTGTGGTTATTAATGGAGGTCGTCTTGAACATTGCACGGTCAGTGGGAATACGGCCGACATGGATGGAGGAGGTATCTATGTTTCATCCTACAGGGAGGATACGACTTCCGTTTCCCACTGCATGGTGAGCGGAAACAGAAGCGAGCGTGATGGCGGCGGTATCTATGTCAGTGAGGGGAATCTCAACCATTTAACGATAATCGAGAACACAGCGGAGGATGATGGCGGGGGGATCTATATCAGAGAAGGCAACATTTTGAACAGTACGATAAGCGGAAACACCTCATTGGATTTGGGTGGAGG
This sequence comes from uncultured Thermodesulfobacteriota bacterium, assembly GCA_964609935.1. Taxonomy (GTDB): domain Bacteria; phylum Desulfobacterota; class DSWW01; order DSWW01; family DSWW01; genus CAYTRL01. The sequence goes on from CAZSUQ010000558.1 coordinate 4,266, forward strand.
AGTATTCATCTA
>CAZSUQ010000559.1:0-4264 GCA_964609935.1 uncultured Thermodesulfobacteriota bacterium
TGACCGGATCGGTCCTTGCAGGGATAGGTTCGGATGTATCGGGAGAGCTGCATGGGTTTGCCATCCTTGTAGAACCCCTCGGGTTACTCAAGCAAAAGGGGGATCGTGAAATCCCCCTTTTGCCTGCTGGATCATCCAAGGAAGCTTCACAAACAAATTCATCACCGAATGGGGACAAAGGTGCCGCCGATACAGCAGGGGGCAGATACCCCATGAACCTCCCTGTCCACACCTTCCTCCAGGATCTCGATCTCTTGGCTTTCTTCTTTCCTTTCCTTTTCCATCCTCTCCCTCCTTTCAGGTGCAGGTGATTGTTTCGCACTCCCTGTAGAACAAAATTAGATCACGACGAACAATTCACTTACTCGTATTTTACCAGCAGGAAATCGCTTTCCCTAGAGGAAATACTGCTCATTCTTGTATGAGTATTAACACCTATGCCGGTTGGAAGGGAGCGGGAGCTATGGGAAGGAGTCGGGTAGCGTGGAAGGTTCGCTGGATTGCAAGGATCAATGGAAGTTGACCTTGAAGCCTGCCTCCACCCATCTTCCGGGATTCCTGTTGTCACCTACTTGATATTGTAACCCATCGAAGAGGTTGTGGATGCTGGCAAAGATCACGGTGGAGAGGTTTTCTGTGATGGAAAACCTCTTCTGGATGTTGAAGTCCCAGACGAAATTATCGTAGCTTCCCTCTAATTCCGCTTTCTCGTTCCACCAGATGTAGTGCCCGAAAAGCCGGGCCTGGAGGCCCTTCTTGTCGTCATAGCGGAGGCCCGCATTGTACGTATACCACACGGTGGCGTCCGGCTCGGCTGAAGCCTTCTTGTGAACATAGGCAAACCCGGCCCAGAGGGACAGGTTGTAAACGGGTATGGTCTCTGCCTCTGCCTCGAGCCCGAGGCGTCTGATCTTTCCCCTGTTCACGATAAGGCTTTTGTACGTGGGCGGCCCGGCGGCGAAGGGAAGCACCACAATGGCGTTTTCCAGGTCGTGGCGGAAAACGGTTACCTTCATCCACACGTACCTGGCGGCCGTGGATTCCACCCCGGCCTGGTAGGACCACACCTCCTCCACCTCGAGGCCCGGATTCGGCTCAAAATTCAGCCCGCCGCCGGATGTCAGGCCGAGCGGCGGCTCGGTAAAACCCCTTGCAACCGCGGCCCTCAGGATGGAATGCTCGCCCAACCTGTATGTGACCCCAAGGCTCGGGCTCAGAAAGGAGCCGGTAATGCTGTCGTTGTCATAGCGGATGCCGGGTGTGATGGACCAGTTCTTGATCACGATGGTGTCATTGGCATACACGGCCCACCGGTCAACATCAGCATTAATAATCAAGGATTCCTGTACACCCAGTGCCTGGAGGACCTGTCCCGTGTGAATCTTTCCATCAAGACTTCCGTGGCGGTATTCCGCGCCGAGCACCGCCGTGTGATGGAGCGTCTCCAGTACGATCCTGCCGCTTCCTCCCTGGCCCTCCTCTCCCTCAAGCGACTCCTGGACAAATTCCTTTTCCGTGCTCAGAATCCCCAGCCCCATGGAATCGGTCTTCTGGTCGTTCTTCATTTTCAACATGTAAAGGGAGGCATGGAGGCTCAACCGTCTGGACAGGGATACCCTGAGAAATGTTCTTGCAAGGAACGTACGGGTTAGGAAGTCGGAGGTGATATCCGTGCCGGGGAAATCGCCCAGTCCCACGTCGTTCCAGGTGTGGCCTAGCTGCAACCCCACATCCATGCCCTCGGAAAGGGCAACCTCGAGCTTGGAAAAGAGGCTGTAGCTGTCGAGTTTTGAGGAGGGTCTCAGACCGTCCGAGGCCTGGCGCCCGGCATAGAGGTAGTAGCCCAGCGGTCCCACCCTGCCGCTGACCTGGCACCTGTGATCCTGGGTCCTTTTTTCACCGAGAGAGGCCCTTGCGTATACGGAAGGCCGTTTCGTTTCTCCTGCGCGCTTTGTAATGATGTTGATCACACCGCCCAGGGCCGAGCCCCAGGCGGACGAGGCAGGGCCCTTGATGATCTCGATCCGCTTGATGATGCCCACCGGGATCGACCTGGTTTCAGCAGCCCCACTGGCGTTCAGATTCAAGGGAACCTCGTCCAGCAGGACAAGGACGTGCCACTCATCCGAGCCCTGAATCATCAGAAAGGATGGGGCGCCAAAGTCCTGGGAGAAGCTCACGAACAGGCCCGGGACCCTGTTCAGGACCTCTGCCACGGTGTGGACGTTCATGGCCTCGATCTCTTCGGCCGTGATGACCACGATGTTCTCAGCCACCTGGGAGACGGGCGTGGGATGCCTCGTGGCGGACACCACGATCTCGTCCTCTGGGTAATACATCCGCAGGATCTGCAGGTCTTCATCAAATTGTGGGGCTGCCTGTGCAACGGCTGCCGGCCAAAGGAATGCAACGACAAGCAAGGCATGAACAGTGCAAGCAGGATTCCGGGAAGTATTTCTGGACATGGGATCCGTCATTTGCTTAGAATGTTTATGATATGTAATGTGAAAAATCTTCTTGATGAGAAAAACAGCATGTTTTGAAATGGTATGTTTTGGCAACAATGATTACTTTTATAAGGATTATGAGTGTTTGAAAGGGTATATCATATTTTTTTTCTAGGGATCAAGGTTTAATTCCAAGGGCACCCACCATGAGAAAGTTTCTTTTCTATTTGTCAAAAGGGCTGCCGGTTCTATTGATTGTGACTCTTCTCTCTTATGGCATCGCAGAGGCCATTCAGGAGATCGTGGTCGTGCAGAGCATCCGGGCGAATCCCTTTGAAGAATCCTTGAAGGGCTTCAAATCCGTTTTCCCTTCCAGGATCACCCGGATCATCCTATCCGAGGAAGGAGAAGATAAACTGGAGAAAAGGATCTCCCGGTCCCAACCCCACCTGATCCTTGCCATCGGGCAGGAGGCGCTGCTCAAGACGAGGAACATCCGCAACCTCCCTGTTGTCTACCTCATGGTGCCCAACCCGCAATCCGTCCTGTCCGGGGAAGAGAACATCAGCGGTGTGAGCATGAACATCCCCGAGGAGAAGCAGATCAACGCACTCCTGACCGCCCTGCCGGACACACAGTCCATCGGCCTGCTGTACGACCCGGAAAGGAGCGGGGACATCGTGCGGAGAGCGCAGGCATTCGCGCGGACAAGAGGGGTAAAGATCCTTGCGCAACCGGTGCGTGACGCCAAAAACGTGCCCAGGCTCGCCATGGCCATGAGGCGGCAGATCGATGTGTTCTGGATGCTGCCCGACCTCACGGTGGTGACCCCTGAAACCGTTGAATTCTTCGTTTTGTTCTCCCTGGAGAACAAGATCCCCATCCTGACCTTCTCGGACAAATACGTGGAGATGGGGGCATTCATGTCCATGAACATCGATGCCGTAGACATGGGAAGGCAGGCAGGGGAGATGGCAAAAAGGATCCTTACAGGCGGCAAGGCGGACAGACCCCGGACGGCCTATGCTCGAAGGGCGGTTGTGTCCACCAACATGATGGTCGCCGGCAAGCTGGGGATCCACACGAACCTGGCTGCGAACCTCGACCCCAACGGGAGTTCGAAGATCCTCCGCAGCACCTTGAAGCTCGATCAGGATTGAGCAGAGACCATAAAGGGACCGGTGAAACGAAACACGCTCAAGAGACTGAACCGGGATTTCAGCGCCAAGATCCTTCTCGTATTTCTCCTTTTTACATCCTTCATCTCCTTTGCCTTCACCGCCATCTTCATCCACCAGCAGGGCAAGGCCCTGAAGGGCACCCTGCTCAAGCACGGCACGACCCTTTCCAGGATGCTGGCCTACAACGCTAGGATCGGGGTCTTCTCCGAGAGCGCATCCATGCTCAGGGACCCGGTTGCAGGGGCCTTGCAGCAGACGGGCGTGCGTGAGGTTTCCATCTTCAACCTGAAGCAAAATCCGCTGGTGACACAAACCAAGACCAGGGGCACCTTCACCGAAGGAGGGCCGGCCGGGGAAGAGCGGTGGAAGGGTCACCCGGCATTCCGGAGGATCATGCAGTCCGGTTCCCCCCTCTTCCTCGAAACCGGGGACAGTGTAGAGTTCTGGTCCGCAGTTTTTTCAGCCTTCCCTTTCGACATGGAGGAGAAGCTCTATTTCAATGGGCATTTCTCCCCTGAAAGAAGTCGTCTCATCGGATTCACCAGGATCGTTGTGGACAAGGGAATCCTGGAGAAACAGCATAAACCTGGATTATGCGGGAGGAATGCTGAAAAGCTACTCGCAATTCCTTCAAAT
>CAZSUQ010000560.1:0-4262 GCA_964609935.1 uncultured Thermodesulfobacteriota bacterium
GAATGAGCAGAATATTCAATTTAGGATTCCACAAAGAATTGATGGTGACCTGGCAACATAGGTGGGAGCCTTTGCATTATGAGGGATTCAAGTAGCGCGCAGAAAATGGACGCGGCCCAAACAAAGTACGGCCAGGAAAGAAAAAATGAAACGATCACACAATGAAAGTATAGAAAGGAAGGGAATTCTCTGTCAAGACGGTATGGGGGTGAGGTCCCTGAGGAGACGAAGCCCATGGAAGGGGTGGAAAGGTTCGGCTTCGTCTCTCTTCCTCTTTACAAGGGGGTCATGAAGCAGCAGCCCGGGCAGCGGTTAAAAATCTTTTGGTGACGAATTTGTTTGCGAAAATCCCGCAGGGGACGTTCGTTCCATGCCTTCTTGAATCGAAGCCTCTTTAAATCCACGCCATCCGAGTTGAAGCATTGAATGGCCACCCCATTCGGGTCGATCAGAACGTGAACCCACGGGTTGGTACACGAAAACCGTCCCGGATCAAGCCGGTCAGCATAGTAATCCAGGAAGTCCTGCATGGGGATTGGCGGGAGGAAACTGGTCCGTTTTCGAATGGATTCCGGGAGTTGCGATAGTCGATCAAAGGAGTCTTTAAGTTCGTTAAGACGCGCGAAACGGATCGGTTCGGGAGTCTCGTGTTTGTAGTTTTGTAAGGAGGCGGCACGTTCTCGGTCAGTGGGATCTAAGCCTAGGTAGCAGAAGAACATCTGAGACGAAACCATTTGAAAAGTCACCGCGTCTATCGAGGAGGAGTGGAGTGCCATGGCAAAAAGATCGAGGTAGGGAGCGGTTTCTTCCCGAACCAGAACCTTCAACTCAAGAGAAGGAAAGCTCTTTCCCTGACGTTTGCGCTCTTGGGCCAAGCGGTCGAACAGACGGATCTTTTCCTCCAGGATGATGCGGCATTGCTCCTGGCTGTCCATGGGTTCGTTGACGGAGATTCCGATCTGAATCAGCCCCTTGTCCCAAACACGTTTTGCGCCCAGGCGGATAAACGAGGGGATGGTCCGATCATCAAAGGAGGTTCCGTTCGTGACCGCAACCGTCCGGTGCCTCTTCGCCCCATGTTGAAGGATTTCGTACATGTTGGGATGGCAGAAGATCTCGCCACCGGAAAATCCAATGAGTGTTACGTTCGGAATTTGATCGAGAATGGCCTTCCATTGCTCGGCACCCGTGTGAACCGTTGGGTTCTGATGGCGACCGTGCCCGGCAAGGCAAAAAGGGCATTCCATGTTGCATGAATAGGTAAGAATGCAGTTTACAAAAAGCGGGAAAGGAGACCAGCCGTCACGGGAAAGACGGCTAAGGGCCTGAGCATACCTGCTCGTCGAAGTGTTGAATAGGTATCTGAGAGAGATTCTCACGGCAATTGTCTCACGTTGATTCCTTGTGTCGGCTTCCGGTGGTAACCACCTTGGAATCACCTCACGGCAGGTGTGGAGACGGCACGCTTGTGTTTCCGGAAGCATGGAAGTTGAAAAAGACAGGTTCTGTGCCTGGCCTAGACCCGTCGGGCCTTGTTTGTGGAAGCAGGTTGAGTTTTTTGAGAGCCGCTTCCTGTCGGGATCCGGAAAGGTTGACGGTCGCTCATTCAATGAAAAGGGGTGGTTTCTATCTCATGATAGAATGTCCTCTTGAGCGAAGTCAACGCGGACCCCTGCCGAGTCAGACTGGATGCACTCTTTCCGGGAAGACGTACGTGGCGGGATCCGAATTCAAGGTGAAGACCGGCTCGAGGGGGATCTTGGTCTCTCAAAAACCTTTTGGTAAAACCACTTTTCCACCATGCATCCAAGGATCCTGTATCGAAATCGGATCGTTGCAATCGGTTTGTAGAAAATGGCCAGGAACAAGAGCCACCAGTGTGTCGTGTACTCGAAAATCTTTCGATCGATAAAGATGGACAGAAAGTAGAAAGACTCCAAAGCCCTCACCTTCCGGTGTGTAAGCCAGGGAAGTCGTGCCTGATCCCACCCGTAGTCTGCCCAACCATCGATGGAGGCGGGTGGGACAAAACCCATCTCCAGCGCCTTCTCAAAGAGTTTGTTCCCCGGATAAGGTGTATAGCAGTACAAGGGGGAGAGCAAGGCTCCTTTGTTTTCACGGAGGATAGAGGACATCAATCGAACTGTGGATTTCAGGTCCTCCTCTGACTCCATGGGGAAACCACTCATGAAATTAAACCAGGGTTCAATGTCGTGGGCCTAGAGCTTTCAATTCGCTTCGCGAACATCCTCCACACGGATATCCTTGTTGATCGCTTTCAGAACTTTTTCCGACCCTGACTCAACCCCCATGTCGAGCCGTTCGCACCCGCTCTTGCGGAGCATGGAGAGATCCTCTCGGGTCAGCCGTTTTACGGCTTCGATGTTTGTCCCCTGTACCTGATAGGTCAGGGAAGGGAAGTCCCGTATCATCAACCTGCAAATTGTTCTCACCCGGTTGAGATCCACAAAAAAATTATCGTCCACGACGGAGAGGTGCCGCACGCTTGGGAAAGCCTGCAAAATCTCTTCGATCGAAGCGAGGGCCTTTTCCGGTGTCATCGCCCTCCAGCGTCGGTTCCGGGTGGACGAGTTGTAACAGAAGAAGCATCGAAAAGGGCATCCCCTAGACGTCTCCAGATACATGGAAGGTTTGCCCTTTCTCAGAAACAGGTAATCATCACGGGCGAGATGGTAGGGCATCGATGAGAGCGGATTCAAGTCCACGAAGCTTCTTTGCTCTGTATGAACCGTTTTGCCGTTCTTTAAAAAGGAAATTCCGGGAACATCCCCCAGTTCCTTCTCCGCAAGGATCTGCCGTAGGAGATCGGGAAACGTTTCTTCTCCTTCACCACGGACAAGAACATCGATGGACCGCTCCGCCAGGGAGATCTCGGGAAGGAGTGTTACATGAACACCGCCCCAAACCAGGGGCACATTCGATCCCGTTTCTTTGACAAAACGGCTGATCTCCAGAGCGTGATGAAGTTGGGCGCCTGTAATGGACGTGATTCCCACACAAACCGGGCCCTTGGAGATCTCTCCTCCAAGCTTCTCCTTCCAATCCTGTTCGATCCGCTGGTCGATCAGGTTGACGGCGAAATCGTTGTCCGCTTCGCGAACGGCACTCACGAGAGACATGGGGAAGGAGGGGTGTGTCTTGATCTCGGAAAGGACCCCGGTCTTCGGTTGAACAAGGACGACCAAGGGGGAGTCATTCATGCTTGTGACCTGTAAAACGAGTTGTATAAACAGAAGGGGATGAAACCCTTCGGTGTGACATAAATATGGTGGCAGTTCATGGCCTCATCCAAATCAAAAGCTTCCGTATGATAAAACTTTTCGATGTTGACCAATAGAATGTCATCCGGATAGGCGGCTCGGTCATAGGCCATAACCCTGCCGAGTGAAGTGGCCAGATGTTTGAGAAGTCGCGGTTCCTTGAGAATGGCGCTTGGTTTGAACAAGCGGTTCAACGGTACGTACCCATCCCGGGAGCGCAGAAGAACGAAGGGGGCGATGCAGATGCGCTGGCGGAAAACGGGCCGACGGGTCGCGAGGTATAACAGATGCCAGAGCCCCTTCATTTCCAGGATATCCCGACGTGTGACCTTGCCGCCCGTGCCGCTCTCCAAAGACGTCAGAACGTCCGAAAGGTGCACGACCAGGCTGTTCGAGGCATCCTCGTTTCGTCCCACCTGTGAGCGGGGATAGAAAGAGAGTCGTTTGACATGCCTGTTTTGTAAAGAGAATTCCAGAATCCTCGCCGTTTCCTGATCGTTGATTCCTCTTGCCAGCATTACGGCGAGGTGGATAGAGAAGCCTTCTTCCCCCAGCTGTTCGATCACATGAAGCTTGTCCTGAATCAGGTTTTCGCCCCTCAGCTTTACGGAGGCCGTCTCCGAGAAGCCGTCGAACTGGAGGATGACCCATTTCAACCCCGCTTCTTTGAGCCTTTTCCTTTTTTGAGGGTCGGTCAGGGTGAGCCCGTTCGTATTCAGCCTCGGTGTGCAGTTTTTCGCGAGCAGGCCCTGAATGAGTTGACCCAGGTCCGGTCGCAGGGTGGATTCCCCCCCGACGAGGGCCATGTTCGGACGAAATCCCCTTGGGGGAAACCTGGGGACGCGAGCCAGTATTTGCTCAACGGATTCTTCCTCATCCCTAGATGCATGGGCGGAAGAAAAGCAGTCAGGGCAGCGAAGGTTGCATCGCAGGGTGGGATCGATCGCCAGCGTTGTGGCCATATGAACATAGGATTTCGAT
>CAZSUQ010000561.1:0-4259 GCA_964609935.1 uncultured Thermodesulfobacteriota bacterium
CTCTTATTTTTTGAAGATCACACACCCTAAAAAAACAGGGATCCACCACCCCGGTTCGAGGTTCCTTCTCAGCGACTACGATCTTTCAGGAGAGTCGGCTGGCGGGTCGGTGCTGTTCCGGGTTCCCTCGGAGATGGTTACCGGGCCACTTGGCAGAGGGGGGGGGCCTGTCGACTCCACGATCTTAAGATCGGCAAAACCGTTGGTTTGTGTGAGGCCTTGCGTCCAGGGTCCAGGATTCACCTGGGTTCAAATGGATCACCCGATCCTGCAACCCCTTCTTCTCCACCAGTTCCCACAGCCACCGGACAGGCTCGTCCAGGGGCTCCAGGGAGAGCTGAAAGGCACCCCAGTGGATGGGGATCATGAACTCGGCACCCAGCTGCTCAAAGCAATCCAGGGCCGTGCGCGGATCCAGGTGGGACCATCGCATGATCCAGCCCGGTCTGTATGCCCCGATGGGGATGAGTGCCACATCGATGGGATATCGTTTGCCGATCTCATCGAAGGCATTGAATCTCGCCGTATCCCCTGCAAAGTAGACGGTCCTGCCCGGGCCCTGGATCACGTACCCGTTTGCCGGCCGAAACCAGCTGTCCACGAGCCATCGCCCGCCGAAATGATGCGCCGGAACCGCATGCACATTCACCCCCCCGTCTCCCCACCGCTCCCAGTGCTTCAATTCGATGAACCGTCGTTTCCCGAGGGGTCGGCCAAATCCCCGGGTTCGCTGTGGGAGGAGAAGAGGCACAAGAGGGTCGATCCGTTTCAGGGAGGGCAGATCATAGTGATCAAAGTGGGCGTGGGACACGAGTACCGCGTTCAGTTCGGGCAGATCCTCCACCTTCATCCCTGCCTTGTCCCGTCTTCTCAGTACCTGGACCCGGTCACTGAAAACCGGATCGGTCAGGAAGTGTCTTCCATCGAGTTCTATCAGGACCGTTGCGTGCCCCACAAAGGTGATTCTCATAGCCGGCATCTCCGAACCTTCATCCGGATCCCCTTTTCCTTGCTCTTCCTGTGAAACATGAGTGAATAAACAGGATAGAGATTTTTCTTCATTCTAACAATGTCTCTCCATGACCTGCTCATTCCACGTGTCCGATCCCTTCCTCACGTTCCGGTGCTATGTTATACTTTAGCTCATGCATGACAAGTTCCCTCGATTCATCAAGACCTGCCTTCCCGTGCTCTTGATGGCACTGGCCGCACCCGGTCCGGAAGCCCTCGGTCAGAAAACGGACCTCGAGCTCCGGCGCTCCCCGGTGGTGAAGGTTTTTCAGAAGGCCAAGGATGCCGTGGTCAACATCTCCTGTATCCAGGTCGTGGAGCGGAAGCCCGGATTCGACGATCTCTTTGAGCACTTCTTTGACTGGCGGTCCCGCCTGCGCCCCGAACACCGAAGATATGAGATCACCAGTGTGGGAAGCGGGTTCGTGGTCCACGCGGACGGCTATGTGGTCACCAACGCTCACGTGGTCATGAAGACCGTGGACCAGCGTGTCGTCTTTGCCGATGGGACCGAGTACAAGGCAGAACCGGTGTCCATTCAGAGCGGAAGCGACCTTGCCGTGTTGAAGATCGACGCAGCCCGCCCCCTGACCGCCCTGCCCCTTGGGAGCAGCGACGACCTGATGATCGGGGAGACGGTCATCGCCATCGGCAATCCGCTGGGCTACCACCACACGCTCACAACAGGCGTGGTCAGCGCTCTGAATCGAACGCTGGAGTTCAAGCAGGGCGTGGAGTACAACGACCTGATCCAGACCGATGCAAGCATCAACCCCGGCAACAGCGGAGGGCCGCTCCTCAACGTCCTTGGAGAGCTGATCGGGGTGAACACGGCGATCCGGGGAGACGCGCAGAACATCGGCTTTGCCATTCCCGTTGACTCGCTTCGACAAACCCTGCCCAGGATGGTCTCGCTGGAACGTCTCAAGCGGGTCCGTGTGGGGATGCGCGTGAGCGGCAGGGACAAGGTGTACGTGATCGAGGTCCAGGACGGGAGCCCTGCGCACAGGTCGGGGATCCTTGCCGGGGACCGCCTCGTCAGCATCGACGGCATGCCCCTGACACAGGATGTGACCTTCTACTTCTACCTGCTGGGCAAAGAAGCCGAGGACCGCGTCCTGCTCCAGCTGGAACGAGGGAGCCGCAGGATTCAGGCCCTGGTGAAGCTCAGCACCATCCCGATTCCGGACGGCGGGAGGTTGATCCATGATCGGTTCGGGCTGCAGATCGAACCGCTGCCCCCTGACCTCAAGCGCTCCCTTGGCCTGGAAGGCGGCCTGATCGTCAGGAAGCTGCAGTCGGCCACACCCGCTCACCACGCCGGGATCCAGCCGGGCATGATCATTGTCACCATCGCAGGGGGCTTTCCCCGGGACCTGGATCATGTAGGCCTGTTGCTCGAAGACGTGGAAAAGGGTGACGTGGTGGCCTTTTACATATGGGACGTGGAGCGGTACGGTGGAAAGCTGTTGATCCGCCCCTATGAGATTCCCTTGAGGGCAAGATGAGCAAAGCAAATGAAGCGTTGATAACAGGACCTGAACTTCCGGAGGTGCCATGTCTCTTGTGGAAACCCTTTTGATCGGCATTCTTCAACTCCTGAACCTCGGGCTCTGGGTCTACATGTGGATCGTCATCGCCCGGGTCATCATGTCATGGGTCAACCTGAATCCCGACAACCCTGCCGTCCGGTTCCTCCTCTCTGCCACCGAGCCGATTCTCTCTGCGATCCGGAAGAGGCTGCCCCTTCAGTACGGAGGATTCGACTTCTCCCCGATCCTTCTGATCATCTTCATCTCTTTCTTGAGGGGCCTTGTGACCCGGCTCCTCTTCTCCCTTGCAGGGCCTTTCGGGTAGCCATCGGGTCCATGGAGAGGGTCTCGTGTGGGAAGATCATCTGGAAGCGTACGAACGATACAAACGAATCCTGAAGGGTGAAAGGTTCCCCCTGGCGTTCGTGGACCTGGACAGGTTCGACCGGAACGTGGCCTATGTGGGATCCACCCAGGAACACACCGGAAAGACGATCCGCATCCATTCAAAATCCCTTCGCTGCCCGGCCCTGATGAAAAGGATCCTTGAAAAAGGTGGGGACCTGTTTCAGGGGATCATGACCTACACCATGGAAGAGACCGCCTTCCTGGCGGATCAGGGCCTTGACGATTTCATCGTGTCCTATCCCACGGTACAGCCTTCGGATCTCGAGCTTTTCACGGGTTTGACCCGTGCAGGGAAAGAGGTTGCCCTGATCGTTGACTGCGTGGATCACATGCAGGCCCTCTCCGAGGCTGGAAAGAAGGCCGGGGTCGTCCTGCACGCATGCATGGAACTGGACCTCGCGTTCCGCCCCATGCGAACAACCCTTCACCTGGGCGTGAGGCGCAGCCCGGTACGGTCCATGGAGGAGGCGGTTGCCCTGGCAAGGGAGACCAGGGAGTACGGGGGCGTTGCCATCCGCTCCGTGATGGGTTACGAGGCTCACATTGCAAGCCTCAACGACAGCCTTCCCGGCGTCAGGGTGAAAAACAAGCTGGTCCGGCTGATCAAGAGGGCCTCCATTCGGGAATTCACGCAGCGAAGGGGGGAGATCGTCCGCAGGCTGAAGGAAGAAGGGCTGGACATACGGATCGTCAACGGGGGCGGCAGCGGGAGCCTGAAGTCCACCGGTGGGGACCCTTCGGTCACAGAGGTGACCGCAGGATCAGCCTTCTATTCCCCGGGGCTGTTCTGGCATTTCAAAGAGGTTTCCTTTGAGCCCTCGGCCTTCTTTGCGCTGCAGATCGTCCGCAGGCCAGCGCCCGGCATCATCACCTGCCACGGCGGCGGGTACGTGGCCTCCGGGCCGGCCGGCGACGACAAGCTGCCCGTACCGGTTCTGCCCCAGGGCTGTGCATACCTCCCCCTCGAGGGGGCCGGAGAGGTCCAGACGCCGCTGAAGCTGCCCGCGGAGCACCCTCCTCTCCAGCTCGGAGATCCCATCTTTTTTCAGCATGCAAAGGCCGGCGAGCTTGCCGAGAGGTTCAACGAGTTCACCCTGATTCAGGGCGATCAGGTTGTGGATCGTGTGAAGACCTATCGCGGGGAGGGGAGATCCTTTCTCTGATGAGCCCCTTGTGAAAGCCTACCGGAGATCCTGCCACGCCTGATACGCCTGTCCAACGGCATCGGCGACTTCCCGTTTGAAGCGCTCACGCCCGAAGCGCTGCACGTTCTCCGTGAGATCCTCGGTTCGAAACCGCTCCCAGTTC
>CAZSUQ010000562.1:0-4242 GCA_964609935.1 uncultured Thermodesulfobacteriota bacterium
GGATCAGCCACGAAGAGATGAAGAAGTTTGTGGCCCTGGCTGCCAAGGCCGGGTTGAGCTACGTAAACATCTCGCAGGGCTGTTATGAAAATCCCGGTGCCTTTGCACCGGATGCCGAGGATGAATTCACGCAATACGCACCGGGCTTCAAGAAGGCCTCCGGAGGACTGCCGGTGGTTACGCCGGGCTTTCTCTCGCCTAACGTGGCAGGCAAGGCTGTTGAAGAGGGCAGAACGGATATCGTGGCCATGGGAAGGCAGGCCATTGCAGACCCGTTCTGGCCGGCCAAGGTGAAGACCGGCCGGGTGAAGGATATCGTGAAATGCGTTCACTGCAACCACTGCTTCATGAACCTGTTCGAATCCAAGTGGATCCGCTGTACCGTGAATCCCACAGCCGGCTGGGAACAGTACTACCCGGATCTGTGGTTGGGGCAGGCATCCCATGAAAAGAAGACCCGTAAGTACATGGCCAGGGCCAAAGGGTTGCCCCAGGTATGATCCCGACCCGGAACTTGCATGAGTCAGGGGATGAACGAACCCAGAAGCCCTTCTTCATGATAGAAGAGACCGGCTCCACTCGAGAATCTTCTTACAGGAGAGAGAACCATGAACAAGGACGCTGCCGGAGATGATTTCTTCAAGATCGATCCCGAGCCCCACCTGATCGGGGACATGGAGCCCATCAAGCACTTTCCCGGTGTACAGATGTGGTGGAGGGCCATTGACAGCATAAGCCGTCCTCTCTTTACCGGTGCCCCCCCTTCGATCCTGGAGCCTTTGTACGAAGGGGTGGAGGATTGGGAGATATCCAAGGATGCCGATCCGGCCAACCTGCTGCGCGCCATGGACAAATACGGGGTGGACATCGCCTGTCTCCTGCCCGAGTCCATGATGGACACAACGGATTACACGAGCCGATGGGTTACGAATGATGAGATGGCAGAGGTGGTGGAATCGAATCCTGAGCGCTTCATGCTCCAGCCGAACATCTCCCCCATCAAACAGAGGGGGGTGGGAGAGGCCATCCGGGATTTGGAGTATTGGGTAAAGGAAAGGGGTGCGAAGCTCTTCAAGTTCTACCCACCGGAGGACACCTACATCAATGATCCCGACATCTGGCCCTTCTACAGGAGGGCCGAGGAGCTGGAAATCGTCCTGGACATTCACACGGGGTTCTGCTGGGTGCCCCCGGGCAAGAGCAAGTACGCATTGCCGGTCCTTCTGGACGATGTGGCGCGGGACTTTCCGGACCTGAAGATCAATGCCTTCCACATGGGCTATCCCTACTGTGACGACCTCAACATGATATCCCTGGGGCATCCCAATGTGTACGTCTGCCTGAGCCTGCTCGTTCCCTGGGCTCTAACCGCACCGAGGAAGTTTGCAAAGATCATCGGTGAGGCCCTGCGCTGGGTGGGTCCGGACAAGATCATCTGGGGGACCGATTACGCGGGGTTCGGGGTTCAGGTGCGGGCCGCTGTGCAGGGGTTGTGCTCGTTCCAGATCCCGGAGGACATGCAGGAGCAGTACGGCTACCCGGCCATCACGGATGAGGACCGCCGGAAGATCTTCGGGGAAAACCTGGGAAGGCTGCTCGGCATCGACACGAGCAAGAGGCGGGTAAACAACGGGTAACGGGCCGGTTCACTCGGGCGGCCCCTGAGATCTGCGGGCAAGCCGATTCTTTGCGCCGGGACGGACGCTTCAGAGCTTCTCACCGAAAAGAAGATTATCAAGGAGAGGGCATCGATGACGGATGAGCAAAGTGCCCTCAGAAGATACAGCCCGTGGAAACAGTCTGTTGGTTTAAGGAGGCTGAATCCGGGCAAGTCGATTACCGACAATCTTCTCACCACGCGTGTGAATCCGGAGACACTGGACCTCTATTCCGAGGTTCACCCTCTCCCAGAGCTCATCGACGTGATGAGAAATAAACCGATGCTTGTATTGAAGAGCGAAATTCCCAAACTGCACAGGAGGAAAAAACTTGCCCCCTATGGCTACGGCATAACGAAAGGTCTTGTCAGGATGGGGCTCCAACAACTCTACTTCAGAAGACTCGTTTCGAAAAGCAAGGCCGAGGATCTGTGCTGTTTAAAAGAGCAGATCAGGGAATACGCAACGAGACTCGGCTATGTATGCGGGTTTACGAAAATCGACCGAAGGTTTATTGCGGACGGGAAAGACGGGAAATTTCCCTATGACACCGCTATCGTCCTGGGCAAGGAGATGGACCGCGAACTTCTGGACCAGGTGCCAAGACCCGGGGACAGGCTTTTTGATTTTGAGACCTATATAGAGTCCGGCAAGCGGGTGTTTGATCTGGCCGGGTTCATCCGCTCAAAGGGGTATCGCTGCTATGCCCGCATCCCCTTTGACGGATTCGTCAAGTACCCTGTCCATGCCATCAATGCCGGCTTGGGGGAACTGGGCTCAAACGGTGTTGTCATTACGCGGGAATATGGGCCCCGTGTTCGGTGGACCATGATCAGCATCGAAGCGGATCTGGGGATCGACAGTCCTGTGGATCTCAACATGGCCGGTTATTGTGATACCTGCCGGCTTTGTATTCGAGCATGTCCTGGCAAGGCGATCCCGGAGGAGAGGGTGTGGTGGCGTGGGGTATTCAAACGAAAGATCAACGACACGAAGTGCTGGCCCTACTTCGTCAAGTATGAAGGCTGCGGGATCTGCCTGAAGGTTTGCCCGATCCACCGGTTCGGCTATGAAGCATGTATGAAGGCCTTTCAGGAGCAGGGTGTGGTGCTGGGTAGAGGGAGTCAAGCATGAGCCTGTATGCATTCGAAGGGTTCGAGCCACAGGTTGCCACGGACGCATACGTGCATCCCGAAGCTGTTCTGATTGGCGATGTTCACATAGGCAGCAAGTGCTTTATCGGTGCGGGAGCCGTGTTGCGTGCCGATTTTGGAAAGATCGTTGTGGGTGATGGTTCCAACGTGCAGGAGAACTGCGTACTTCACGTAACGCCGGGTTTGGAGATTCAGATCGAGAAGAACGTTGTGATCGCACACGGGGCCAAGATTCATGATGCACACGTGAAAGCAGAAGCCGTGGTGGGCATGAATGCAGTGCTGCTTCACGGAGTCGTGGTGGAAGAGGAGGGGATGGTGGCTGCGGGCACGGTTGTGTCAAACGATTTTACGGTTCCTGCAAAGAAGATTGTTGCCGGCAATCCTGCAAGGATCAAGGGAGAGATCCCCGAGATGTATGTTCAACTTCGTGACGCCGGGCTCAAGATGTATCAGGAACTCCCCCAACGGTACAGAAAGGGCCTGCGGAAGATCTCGGATTAACGTAACGGAGCCGCTTCCCCCTGCAAGGAGAAGAAACAATGCAGTCACTGACCGGCAAGGTGGCCCTCGTAACCGGGGCTTCCAGAGGATTGGGCCGATCCATCGCCCTGGCGCTCGGAGAAGCAGGTGCGGATGTGGTGGTCACCGATCTGCTCATGGAGGATGAAGAGTTCGACAAGGAAAGCCTGGCAGAATACAGTCTGTTGGCCGGACATTTCGCCGGAACGAAGAGTGTCCGGACTCGCTCCACTTCCGTGGAGATCGAAAAGAAGGGGGCAAAAAGTCTGGCTTATAAGATGGATGTGACAAAACCGGCGGAGATTCACGAGGTTGTGACCCTGGTGGAAGAGGAACTCGGAGGTGTAGATATTCTCGTTAACAATGCGGGAATTGTGGAGAATTTCGCACGCCTAAAGAACCAGAAGGCCGAACTCTGGGAGCGGGACCTGAAAGTAAACCTTACCGGCTCGTTTCACTGTACAAAGGCTGTATGGCCGAGCATGGTGGAGAAGAAATGGGGAAGGGTCATCAACATTTCATCGATCGCGGGCCTCATGGGGGCATTCGGGCAACCGAGCTATGGAGCCACCAAGGCCGGTCTGATCGGTCTGACCCGTTCCCTTGCCTTGGAGGGAGCAAAGAATAATATCACGGTCAATGCCGTACTCCCCGGCTTCATCGAGACCGAGGCCGTAAAGCTGCACAGATCAGACGTATTAGAACGTGTAATAACAAGAGTTGCCATGAAGAGGCTGGGACGGCCCGAAGAAGTCGCTCCTCTTGTGGCCTTTCTGGCTTCCGATCTGTCAAGTTACATGACCGGCACCGCCATTCCGGTAACCGGTGGAGCCGATCTTTTTACATTTTAATAACGTAACTACTCTCCCCCCTCGCAGAGGTTGAACGCAGCCCCCACCATTTCGGGG
>CAZSUQ010000563.1:0-4242 GCA_964609935.1 uncultured Thermodesulfobacteriota bacterium
GTCGCGCCTACCAGAGAATCACGCTCTGGCGGATCTTCTGGGGGGGCATGCTCCGCCGTTCCTTCAGGAGTGAGGTTGCCCTGGCTTCTCGGTTTTTTACCTTTCCTGTCAGCCCTGCTCTTCCTGGCCGCGGTTCGGAGGCGACCCCTGTACCTGATCACAAAAGCTGAGTGGAACCGCTTCTCCGTTGAATAGAACAGTGGGATTCAAGAAAACCCCGTCAAGATGCGGTCCCCCGGTTTCCCCCCAGAAATAGGTGTCGTTACCGAACCCCACGTGACAGGTGCCGTAAGCCTTTTCATCCTCCAGGACGTTTCGACCGAGCCTTGCGGATGGATTCGTCCCCAGTCCGATTTCCGAGAGCTGTGCGATTCGGTTGTCCTCTTGTATGAGACCCTCGAGGATGGAAGCCTTGGGTCCGGATACGCTATCCACTCTTCCCTCCCTTACCTCGATCGTCAGCGGCTTACCCTGCAAGGGCCCCAATACGTCCATGGACAGGTCCAGCCGGATCCTTCCATGAGCGCTTTTCGGTACGGGAATGAGAAACACCTCTCCAGCTGGAAGGTTTCCTCCTGATCCGGATGTCCGATAACACCCCTTTTCAAACCCTGCATGCCGGAGATGAAAGGAAAAATCAGTGCCGGCGGATGTAGTGATTCGAATGGGCCCTGATTCTCGAAGCCTCATCCAAAGGTCTCTCCCCCGGCGAGCCACCTCGACAGGGTCCGATGTCAAGCCGCCTTGGGCCAGGCTTTCTTTCACGATACCGTAACACTCTGCCACCCGTTTTCCCCATTCCTTTTTCGCCCTTTTCCGCAACGCCGTGTGATAGAAGGAGTGAGAAGCAGCAAATAGCACCACGTCAACGCGTTGGACCAAGTCCTCGAAGAAGGGGGGTAGTTCCTCAACAAAGGTTGAGGGCAGGTTTCGTTTCACCACAGACAGCGCTCCGGAGCGGCGGATCGCATCCACCATGATTTGAAGGGGCTCTTCGGATATTCGTTCGTCCGAGAGAATAAGAACCTTCTCGCCGGGTTGAATCCCCATCAGGTCCACGATGGCCTCTGCTCCGGGATAGTCGGATCCTTGGTTCATTCTGACAGGAACCTCTTTCCTCCGTTCTTGCCATGCCTCGTCGACTGCGAACAGGTTCCATGATAAAATAAATTCAGCTTTTTGAAAAACCTCTGTTTTTGCTCAACAATTCCCCGTTTTGAAGAACGACCGGATACAGGAAGCCCCACATGAGCCAGGCTGCGGTCCACAACGAGCACATAGAGGTGTCACCTCCTCTGGGGCTCATGTCCATAGCGGCAACGGTAAAGGAGCAGGGCTCCCATGAAGTCTTTCTCCACGACATGAGACCTCCCGCCCTTCCGTTTGAACGTGCCCTGGAAGTCTTCAATCGTGCTCGGCCCGACGTTGTGGGCCTAAGCGCACAGAGCTCGGATGCACCCATCATGCACCAGGTGGCAAAGGAGATCCGGCGGCTGAGACCGGAGGTTCCGGTGATCTGTGGCGGGGTCCATGTCACGGCCTACTGGAAGGATGTGATGGAGCAGGATCCGGCCATTGATTACATCCTGCCGGGCGAAGGGGAGAGGGCTTTCCAGGATCTTCTCGAAACGCTCGAGTCAAGGAAAGACCCTGGAAACGTTGAAGGCGTTGTGTACCGGGCCAACGGGGGGATCGAACAATCACCGGATCGGCAGCCGGTGAAGGATATCGACAGCCTGCCGCATCCGGACTGGAGCCTGGTGGACCCGGCCGTGTATGCGAACCTGCCCAGGATCGGTCTCGTGTACAAGGCCAGGCGCTACATGATCATCGAGACCGCCCGGGGGTGCCCGTTCCACTGCGCGTGGTGTCACAAAACCATGGGCAGTCATCATCGAATGCACGGCCCGGACTACGTGGTGGAGCAGGTGGAAATGCTCATGCGGGACCACGCCATCGAGGAAATCCAGATCGTGGATGACCTGTTCAATCTCGACCCGCAGCGGGTGGAGGATATCTGCACCCGGATCATCGACCGGGGGATCCGGGTGGCAATCTGCATTCCCAACGGCATTCGGGCCGACCGTCTCCAGGACAGCACGCTGGAACTGATGAAACGGGCCGGCGTTTACCGGGTCATGTTCGCGGTGGAGACCGCATCTTCAAGGCTCCAGAAGCTGATGCGGAAAAACATGGACTTCAAGGAACTGAATCGTGCCATCCGCAAGGCGGATGCGCTGGGGATGCTGATCCACGGGAACTTCATCATCGGGCTGCCCACGGAAACCGTGGAGGAAGCACGAGAGACGGTACGATTCGCGATCCGGTCAAGGATCGACACCGTGGGGGTCTATCGTGCCATACCGTTCAAGGGTTCGGACCTGTACCAGATCGCAAAGGAGGAGGGGGTGCCCGTTCCGGAAGGGGAGTCCACCTTGTCGTTCTGGGATCCCCAGGTGAACCTGAGCCGTACGGACACGCGAGAATTGAATCGCCTGAAAAGACAGGCCTATCTCCGTGTCTACCTGAGACCGGCGAGGATCCTGAGGCTCATTCGCAAGATGCCCAACCGATGGATCATGTTGCCGTTTCTTTTCCGGTTCTTTCTCCGGAAGTCCCTGAGGGACAACTGAGCGGAACGAGAGGAGCCCGCCAAAAAAGCGATCCGAAGGTTCCATGCTTACGTCGCTCGCAGGTGAAGGCTTCATGCAATATGCGGACTAACACCCTGCAAGAACATTTGTCCGTGAGAGAGGATGCCTGGACAAAGACACATACGGCTGATTCAACCTCCCAATGTTGAGGGTTCGCTCTTCAACCTGACGGGAACGGAAACGCCCTTATCCTTGCTCTACCTCGCCGGATACCTGGAGGGCAAGGGATTCGACACAGACGTCCAGGACCTTACCCTGGAACCTGATGCCCTTACAGGAGATCCTTCCTGGATCAAGGAGGATCCGTCCCCGATCGTGGGCATCACTTCCTATACGACCAATGTCGTCCTTGCCTCCCGGATTGCGGCCCGTGTGAAAGAGAGGGCCGCCAAGACCTTCGTGGTTCTTGGAGGATTCCACGCCTCCGCCATGCCGGAGAAGGCGCTGGAGGAGTTCCCATCCTTCGATGCGGTTGTCTACGGAGAGGGCGAGGGGACCTTTGCAGAGCTTGCAGAGAGTATTCAGAACAACGGGCCGCTGGAAGAGGTGGATGGACTCTGCTATCGTAAAGGAGGGAAGATATGCAGGAATCAGCCCAGGGATCTGATCAAGGATCTGGACCTTCTTCCTTTCCCGGACAGAGACCGTATTCCCCTGGAAAGGTATGTTCCCGACCCGGGCAACTACTACTCGCTGCCCTCCACCGGCATCCTCTTTTCAAGAGGCTGCCCCTTTCCCTGTGCCTACTGCTCGAAGAGCGTCTTCCTGAACAGGATCCGGTACCGAAGCGTGAACAACTTCCTGGACGAGATTCAGGACTGCCGGAACCGGTACGGAATCCAGGATTTTCGTTTCTACGACGAAGGTCCGACCCATTCGAAGAGGCGGGTGATCGAGCTCTGTGAACAGATCCTTGAAAGGGACATCGGGATCACATGGAACTGCTACAGCCGCATCGATGCCATGGACGAGGAGATCCTGGGCCACATGCAGCGAGCGGGCTGCTACCATATCAAGTACGGAATCGAATCCGGGGTGCCGGCAACCCTGGAACGGATCAAGAAGCCCACGGATCTACAACGTGTCGTGGAGATCTGCAGGATGACCCGCAGAGCAGGGATCGAGTGCAAGGCAAACTTCATCATCGGGTTTCCCTGGGAGGGCGTGAAGGAGATGGAACAGACCATCCGCTATGCCCGGCAATGTGCGCCTGACCTGGTGACCTTCAACCTGTTCAAGCCCTTTCCCGGGAGCACCCTGTATGATGAGCTGGAACAATCCGGGAGGTTGTTGCATCGCTCCTGGGAGGATTATTTTACAACGAGTGAAACCCTTGTCTTTGAAACCGGTCTGTCCGAGGACGTGTACAAAGGGCTCTTGAAAAAGGCCTGGGTTTCCTTTTACCTGAGGCCTGGTTTTCTGTGGCAAAGGATCGTTCTTGCCGGACGAAATCCACGCCGCGAGGCGGCGAACACCTGGACCGGTATGAAGTTCATCCTCAAGAACCTGTTCCGCTAGCTTATTCGGGCAGGGGAGCGGATCGACCCGCGTAACGAAACGAAACAAAACCTGTTTTTCAGGATCATGG
>CAZSUQ010000564.1:0-4229 GCA_964609935.1 uncultured Thermodesulfobacteriota bacterium
GGCCGGCGCCGCCGTTGCCAAGGCGCAGCAAGCGCTTGTGGATGCACGCCAGACAAAGGTCAACGTAGAGGGCACCCGGGTCATGGTGTCCGCGGCCCTGAAGAGGAAGACGCGTCGATTCATTCACACGTCCAGCATCGCTGCTTACGGCTTTCATCCGGAGAGGATCACCGAGGATGTACGATCCACTGCGCTCAATACCCACATCAATTACTTCCGAACCAAGCGTCTTGCAGAACTCGAGGTTCACAAGGGGATCGAGCAGGGGCTTGACGCGGTGCTCCTGAATCCTGCAAATGTGATCGGGCCCTATGATGATTACGGCTGGTCCCGCCTGTTTCATCTCATCCAAAAAGGACGGCTGCCCGGAGCCCCGCCCGCAAGGGCCTCTTTCTGTCACGTCTGTGAAGTTGCCAGGGCGCATATCGCAGCGTTTGAAAAGGGGACCACCGGCCACAACTACCTCCTCGGGGGTGCTGACGCCACCTTCTTTGAGCTTGCCGGAGAGATCGGCAGGATCCTCGGCCGTGAGGTACCGAAAAAGCCCACCCCGGCGTGGATCCTGAGAGCCTATGGGCGAATATCGTTCTGGGGTTCATGTCTGACGCGCAAGGAGCCGGACATGACCCCGGAAAAGGCGGCCCTGGTGACAAACGACCTGGTGTGCAGTTCGGCAAAGGCGGAAGGGGAACTCGGCTACAGGCCCGCTTCCCTCACCGAGATGCTGGAAGACTGCCACCAATGGATGGTTCAGGAGAACCTGCTCGGCAAAACCGGATGAGAATGCTTGAGAGAGGAGACATGGCCATGCTGGAAGATCTGTCCACCGGTATCGTGGGTTTGAAAAAGGATGAAGTCCTGGACACGGTGAAGGCGAGAGTCGAGAAGGGCGAAGATGCACTGAAGATACTGGAGGATGCGCGCCGCGGCATGACCGTTGTGGGCGACCGGTTCCAGGAGGGGACGCTCTACCTTGCCGAGATGATGCTGGCCGCCGAGATATTCAAGTCAGCGGTGGCCATCCTGAAGCCTCACCTGGACCTGGTCCGGCCGCCCGAACCCCTGGGTAAGGTGGTGCTGGCAACACCGAAAGGGGATATCCATGACCTGGGCAAGGACATCCTTGTCACGCTGCTGCAGGGCCAGGGATTCCAGGTGTTCGACCTGGGCGTGGACGTGGACCCGCTGGTGATCATCGAAAAGGTGAGGGAAGTCAAACCGCACTTCGTGGGTTTCTCGGCGCTCATCACCACGGCGTTCGCCAGCATGAAGAAAACAACGGAGATCCTTGAAAAGGAAGCCCTCAGGGACACGTTCAAGCTCATGGTGGGAGGAGGCGTAACCAACGAGATCCTCAAGGATCACATCAATGCCGACTTCCAGACCACGGATGCCATGGAAGGGGTGGCCTACTGCCTGAAGGTCATGGAGGAGATGAAATCCGCGCAGTAAGATACCTGGTGAGGTTGTTGTGAATCTGCTGATCATTGCCGGTTTTCTCGGCTCAGGAAAAACAACGCTTCTCCTGCAAGTCGCCCGGAGAAAGAGCGCGACCTTGCAGAGGATCGTGGTCATCGAAAACGAGATGGGCGAGATAGGCATCGACGGGGAGTATCTGAACCTGGAAGGGTTGCAGGTGCAGGAACTGTTCGGGGGTTGCATCTGCTGCACCCTGTCTTCAGGGCTCCTGACAACGCTGCAAAAGGTGGAGAGGCTCTATCAACCTGACCTTGTCATCCTCGAGGCCACCGGTGCGGCCAGGCCAGGGGATATTCTGGTCAACATTGGTAAAGCGCCTTTGAACATGGGGGACATGCAGGTGGTAACCCTTGTGGATGTGAAGCGCTTCGAGATGCTGATGGAGATGATGACCCCGCTGTTGACCGCCCAGATCCAGGCAGCGGACATCGTGGCCGTGAACAAGATCGACCGGGTGGAGCAGGAGAGGGTGGATCGAATCGTCAAGGATGTGGCTCTTTTGAATCCACAGGGAAAGATCCTCGCCATCTCAGCCGAGGAGCGGACCCACCTGAGCGGACTGATGGATGCCCTGTTATGACCGTAGACGGAAATCAGATGCAACCCACAGCCTATGCGTGCAAGAAGGACCTGTCCTTTGAAGAGCGCATCCCGGTGACGGAACTGAAGCATCGAACCGATGGATTCCTTTCCGATCTGACCGGGGCACTGAGGCACAGGGGATGCAAGCTGATCGGTCACATCAAGGGATTGATTCATGCCGATGATAACGGTCACCTGCTGTTCAGCATCACTTCCTTTGAGGACAGGGCAAGTTTCAAGGGAAACATGCTTGACGGGATCGTGAAGGCGACAATAACCGTGAACGTTATCGTATACGGGATCGATCAAGCGGACGTTGAAGAAACGTTTGAAAAGCTGTTTGGAAATCATTTCGGATCCTAAAGGAGATGCCCCATGCGCGCCGAAACCATGAGCTCCATCGAGAGGGTGCAGTGTGCCCTGAACCTGGAGAAGCCGGACCGGGTTCCGATCTGGCCGGATGTGACCACCGCAGCGGCGGCAGCGCTCACCGATGAAAAGATCTGGCAGGTCGCGGGCCAGGGTTTCGATGCCCAGCAGGACGTGGAACTCGGGCTCTTTGATGCATACGGCGGGTGGGACGCGGTGAATCCGGCTCTCACGGCCGAGGTCTTTACGCTGGGAGGGAACAAGGTCCTCAAACCCACGGAGGAATCGCCCGAGATCCAGTTCCTGGAGGGGGAATACACCCGGTACGAAGACTACGAGATCATCGCAGAGGAGGGCTGGTTTCCCTTTGTCACCGATCATCTCATCGGGCGGATCTCGGACATCAAGACAAGGGATCAGTACGAACAACTGTATGGAGAGGTGATTCAAGGGACGCTCCGCGGCATTGCAGAGTACCGGAAGAGAGGCGTTTTCGTGCTCTATCCGCAACCCAACAACCACCCCTTCTTTACCCTTTCCCTTGCCCGTTCCATGGTGAGGTTTACCGAAGACCTGTACTACCGTCCCGAGATGGTGGAGAAGGCGCTCGAGAAGATGACCGGGGAGTTCATCGAGTTCGGCCTGTCCCTCTGCAAGGCTGCCGACATGAAGACCACCAAGGTGGTGGAGGAGAGGGCCGGTGCATTCTTCTACCCCCTGAAGGTTTTTGAGCGCTTCTGGTGGCCATACACGGAAAGGATCGTGGATGCCTTTCATTCCGAGGGGATCCTGCTCACCTTTCACCTTGACACGTGCTGGGACAAGAACATCCCTTACTTCAAGAAGCTGCCCAGGAAGTCCGCCATGATCGAACTGGACGGAACCACGGACATCTTTGCCGCCAAGGAGCACCTCAGAAACCACATGTGCATCGCAAGCGATATCCATCCCACGCTCATGTCCCTGGGAAACCCTGAGGAGGTGGCAGCCTGCTGCAGGAAGCTCATTGACGAGATCGGAGGGGATGGGGGGCACATCCTTTCCACGGCCTGCGGACTCCCCCCCGCAGCAAAAAAGGAGAACTTCATCGCCATGCTCGAGACCGGAAAGACCTATGAGTTGTCTCGATGAGTCGAAGAACTTCCATGAAATATCCAGGTTAATGGAAAAACCGTGGAGGGTGCCCAATGGTTCAGGCAGACATCTTCTGGACGTTCGCAATCGGCTCCTCCTTTGCCGTTTCCGCTTCCAGGCAACTGAAGAAGGAGAAGTCGCCCTTTGACAACAGGTACTTTGTGCGAACGCTGCTCTTTCTGTGCCTGCTCGTCCTGCCCTCGGTGATTTATCTCATGACGCTCTATCCGGGATGGGAGACCATGTACGGGCTGTATCCGTACATGGTTCACGTGGAGGGGCCCGCGCCCGGCGGGATTCCCCCTACCGCGGGCCTGGTGGTGGCCTTGTTCATGATCATCTATGTCCTTTGCACCATGCTCGGGTTTTACCTGGCCTACAGGTGCATCCAGGAAGAGAGGATGAAGACCGCACATGGCCTCTGGATCGTGGGCTACTTCCTGACCTTCTTCATGATGTTTTTCGGTTGGGACGGTACGGGCTGGGAGCGTTTCATCTTTGCCGGGACCTGGGAGGAGTGGCATGCGTGGAAGGTTCTGGGCGGAGTCAATCCCTATACCTGGAAGGACTTCATCTGGTCGCCATTTTTGTTCTCCCTTCTTGTGTTGGGCGCCCTGGTGCTGCCTCCTATGGCCGTTGTTCACCTGAAGTGTCCCCGAGAGGGA
>CAZSUQ010000565.1:0-4217 GCA_964609935.1 uncultured Thermodesulfobacteriota bacterium
GATTCATAGGAGATCCACACATTACAAGGTTCTTCGGTCCGCATCCGGTCTCATTTCCTGAAGCTCCCGCTGCCCTTGTTTCGGATTCACTGAAAGCTGCCGTTCGTCCTGCTTCTTACTCCCCGGCCTGAAAACCGCCTACGCTCTCCATTCGAGGAGGACGCACATGGAAGCTTTGCAATCACTCAAGGAATCCCTAAAAGGAAACGAACGCGTGGAAGAGCTCCAGAGCAAGTTTCCCCAGGTTCCGCGCAGCATCATCCTCAAGAACGACGTCCTGCGCGAAGGAACCCGGTACACCGAAGACCTCCGTGAAGCAGGGGAGTATGCCTGCCCGCACTTCCTGGTATGGAACCCGGAACACCCATGGAACCCGCTCGTAAGCGGCGCGGACAAGGCCGAAGTCATTTCCATCCCCTGGAAGTTCGACTTTGCCGACAAGACCCCTGTGGTGGTTCGATACAACCCGAGAAGCCCGTACGAAATCCGCAAAGGAGAGGATGGCCAGTATGTTCTTCACAGGGACGGGGAAGGCGTGGAGGAGGTCTTCTTTGAAAAATCTCCAGCCTGGATATGGAAGAACACCTCTGACGGAACCATGATGGGATCCATCTTCATGTCGTGGACAAGAGAGGCGGTCCTCGGCTGCGCACTCCGGTACTGCGAATACAGCAGGAGCGGTGACCAGTGTGTTTACTGCTGCCTTGACGCCAACCTCAAGCAGTTCAAGGACATGGGGTTCAAGTACAGCCTGGGCGTGAAGCCGGAAGCCGCAGTGGAGGTTTATCGTGCCGCCCATGAGGAGATGGGCCGGATCCGGAACCTCGCCTTTACCGGGGGCAGCCTGCTCGACACCAAGAAGGAGATCAAAAAATACATCGCCCTGTTCAGCGCGCTGAGCAAGGCCCGCGAGGAGATGGGGGAAGAGACCGTGTTCAGTGCCTGCGTGACCGCGCCTCCGGACAAGGACGCGATTCAGGGCCTTTGCGATGCCGGCCTGGACACGATCGCTCCCAACATGGATTGCTGGGATGAGCGGTTGTGGCCCACGATCGTCCCAGGCAAGCACAAGTTCGTGGGAAGACAGTTCTGGATCGACTCCATCCTGCTGAGCCTGGAGATCTTTGGCGTGGGAAGGGTGGGAACGATCTTTGTCTCAGGCCCGGAGGTGGCTCAACCGGATGGGTTCAAGACCCTGGAGGAAGGCGTGGAGTCGTGGAGGAACTGCTTCGACTGGTGCCTGAGTCACCAGGTCTATCCATCCCACGTGGTGTGGCAGACCGAGGTGGGCTCGCCCTGGGCGGAGAAGGAACCGCCTCCCACCGAATACTTCCTCATGATCGATCAGGTGCGGCACGACACGCTGCTGAAATACGGGCTGCAGAAATCATTTTATCATTACTACTTCAGGGCCCAGGCCTGGCAGACAGGCTGCGACTGGCGGCGCCTGGTGGATCAATGCACCTGTGAAAACTGCGCATAGCTGTCATGACCGAGACTTGAACTTGCAAGAGTCTTATCTAAGGCGGAAGCCGATCTGTAAGAGGAAGAAGAAGTTTACACGACATCTCTCTTTGGCATCTGGAAACCTGAATAGTTCGAGGAGACCTTTTCCCAAACCCGGATATGGCCCAAATCCAGGGTACAGGTCACTTCACAACAATTTTTATGCCTTCATTAATGCTGACGAAAGTTATCTTGCTTTCTACGAAATACTCTGATTCTCCAACGTGAATCCATGATTCTCGATTAGCAGATTCTCACAAGTACGATAAAATAAAAGGAACACGAAAGATTGCGCCGCAATGGCTTACCTAGGCAGGTGATAAGGGGGGTACGGGGCTAGGTTCCTGAACTCTCCGGAAGGGGTCAGCTCCCGGATAGGCTGGAAGCGGAAGTTGATGAAATCCTCCACAGTCTTGAAGTCGATGGTGGCATCCTCTCGGTAGACGTTGGGCGGCGAGATGAAAAAAAGGACCAGGCCGTAGCTTCGCGGTTCCAGCTTTTTCACTGTGGACTGGGTGAAATGGCCCCCCACCAACCCGGGGATGTCCCCGGTGTACCCCCTGGCCTCCCGGGCGTCCGCGTACACGATCTTGATGTCCGCCTGCTTCCGGTAATCCTCGTCCCACACGGACATGGTCATCAAAGTGCCCTGGGGCCCGGCCACCAGGCGCCATCGGTCCAGCGCCGGGTCCATCGTCTCCTCCATGGGCGATGTGCGCCCGTCAATGAGCATGCCCTCATCATTGTTGGAATTGAAAAAGAGCATGCCGAAAGCGTCCTTGTTCATATCGAAGCCCACCGTGGTGCGGGTGTCGGTGAGCACGGTGCCCGGGTTGAACGGCACGTGGATCTGGGTGGGAACCACCACGATCCGCGGGTAGCAGATGGCGTTGACCCACACCTTGGGCCCCTTGAGCCCCAGCGGGAGCTTCACCGACATCCAGCACTTGCCCAGCCCACGGATGCCCTTCAGCCGCCAGGCCACGGTCTGCCCGGTGAGGTTCTGTTCGTTGATAGTGAACTTCACCGCTCCGAACATGGCGCGGATCCGCATCTCGGCACGCATGCGGTCAAGGATGTTGATCCCCGTGCCGCCGTTGGGGGGCCAGATGAAGTAGCGGTACCAAACCAGGGTGGACTTGTCTCTGCCCAGACCCGTGGTGATGATCTTGTAAAAGTCCGACGAGATGGTGATCGGGTTGTCTGCCAGCATCCTTCCGGGCGGCGGTAGCGAGAAGGAAGGAAGGCCCTGCGGAAAGTGGAAGAGGCTCAGGAACCCCTCGGCCCCGGTGACGGGATCGACCAGTTTCAGCACAACCCGGCGGTCCGCCCCTTCCGGCCACGAGGCCACAGCGTCAGGCCCGCGGGCGCCCGCATCTTCGGCGCGCATGCATACCATGTCCCGGTCGTCCAGGATCCCGTTCCCCTCCTCCGGGTTGGGCTTCAGCCCTTTGTCGTAGACAAAGGAGTCCTCTTCGGTCACCTCGTCGATCTGAAAGGGGGCCGGTTGGAACGATCCATCCCGGAATCCGTACACCCAGAGGTTAGCGATCTCTACGCCCAAAAGAGACGCAACGGAACGAGCCTCCAAGACCACCGGGTCGAAGGGCCTGTGAAAGGTAACGGGTTCTCGGAACGGAACAGGACTTCCGAATCCGCTGCCTGCGAGTGCTGTGGTCAGCAGAACGGTTAGGAGTGTTTTAAACCCTGTGATCGGGCGCGGGAGCTTTGCCATCGTTCTTTTCCCTTTCCGATTTCGCGCCTCAGATTTCGGCATCCTACCTGTTTCCGGTCCTTCTGTCGATGGAAGCCCAGTTTAACTGTACGTAAGGAAAATCGTAAGGTTGAGGCACCAAAACCTTCGGAGTTGGCACTTTTTGATGAGTTGACAGTGGAAAGCCGTAGAGTCTTCATTCCCCCTAAATAAGTGTGGAGCTGCATAATTCTTTCTTAAACATCTTGACCGAAGAATGTGTTATTCTACAGAAAATTGAAAAATCATGGTTGGACAAAAATAGGATGAAAAGATGAAAAAGAAACTGCTTTCCCTGATGCTGTCTCCTCTCATTCTATTTTCGCTGTTGACCGTTTCATATGCCGGATACACGACCACTCAACTCACGGAAAACTTTTTTGATGACTTGCGACCCAGGACAAACGCAAGCGGAAGCATTGTGTGGTACGGATGGGACGGTTCCGACGACGAAATCTTCCTTTATGACGGCGAGAGCACGATCCAGCTTACAGACAATACCCACCACGAGGCGCTTCCCCAGATAAGCGACAACGGGTCTGTGGTTTGGATGCGCATCGTGGGTCCGGATAAGGAGATATTCCTGTTTGATGGCACAAGCACAACGCAGCTCACGGTCAACGATTTTGACGATAATTATCCCCAGATCAATGCCAGCGGTCTTGTTGTCTGGGTGGGCAACGACGGTTCCGACGATGAGATATTTCTGTACCACGGTACGGGGACAACCCAGCTTACAGACAATGACTATGATGACGCTGATCCCCGGATAAATGCCAGCGGGCAGGTGGTCTGGTGCGGGCAGGCAGGATCAGATGACACCACCGAGATCTTCCTCTATGACGGCACCGGCACCACCCGGCTAACGGACGACGGCAATGACGACGAGAATGCCCAAATAAGCGATAACGGGCAGGTGGTATGGATTCGAAGCACCTCTTACTGGCTGCGGGATATC
>CAZSUQ010000566.1:0-4216 GCA_964609935.1 uncultured Thermodesulfobacteriota bacterium
CGGAACCATGATCGTTCTTCCCGGTGAGATTTTAAAGCAAAAGCCAATGCCGAAATGCACTTACCCTCTTTTGTTCCGCCTCGTGGATAACGAGGTCCATTCCGCCATTCCGGTCCCCGGTATCGAGAACACGATACCCGGCTGCCTTCTCATCACGGAGGTTACCGAGGAGTTTGATATCCGCCGGATCGGCAAGGATGAAGATCGGGTCCGGGTCGTGATCTCCCATGGCAAAGCACCCAAGAAGCCGCGGCCCGGAGGATCCGGATCGAAAGATGGGTATGCAGCGGATGGCTACATCCTCAAGAACGGCATCTGGGTACCCGATTCCGTGATCGTCACACCGGTCGAGGAGGATCTTTTCTCCAGATCGAAGGGCATCTTCGAGACCGACCTGGTCGCCGGTAAATGGGTGCACATCATCGGCCTTGGTTCTGTCGGCGGGCCCGTCGCCACCGAGCTGGGAAGACTGGGATTGAACCAGTGCCTAATGGATCCGGACCGTATCGATCTTCACAACGTGGTTCGAAATCCACCCGGTCTTTCGGATATCGGACGCCTCAAGGTCAATTATTACCAGGAGGTGATCCGGGATACCAACCCATCTGCCTCGGTAAAAACCCATGCTGTCAAGGCCTGCTGGGAAAACCGGGATCTTATTCGTGAAAACATCCGGAACAGTGACTTTACCGCCTACCTGGCCGACGACGCCGAAGGCCGGGAGATCACGAACAAGATCTGCATGGAGGAAAACAAGCCGATCCTTGGGGCAGGAGCCTTCAGAAGAGCCTACGGCTGCCAGGTCTTCATCGTCCGCCAACCTGGAATCTCGCCCTGCTTGCAATGCTTCCGGATGACCCTGCCCGACCAGGCTTTTGACCAGGAAATCTCGAATGCCGAGCAGGCAGAGCGCCTGGCCTACTCGGACAGGCC
This sequence comes from uncultured Thermodesulfobacteriota bacterium, assembly GCA_964609935.1. Taxonomy (GTDB): domain Bacteria; phylum Desulfobacterota; class DSWW01; order DSWW01; family DSWW01; genus CAYTRL01. The sequence goes on from CAZSUQ010000566.1 coordinate 934, forward strand.
GGTCCCTATCGAACCCGGTCTTTCCAATGACATCGCCCCGATCAACCAGATGGTGGTCAAGCTCATCCTTCAGGAGCTGCTGAAAGGCAAAGAAACGACCCTTCGCTCTCTTGACGAGGACCTGGTGGCTTCATGGTACCTCTGGCTGAACCGGAGGGAGGCAGAAACCCAGTACGCGAAGCTCAAACCGCTCAAGTTCGGTATGAACGGAATGAAGATCCTCAGGTGGTACGGCGTGGACTTCGAGCGGAACACCCATTGCCCGGCGTGCGGTAATTTCGAGGAAAGCATCGCTGAGGCTGAAGGCATCGAAATTACGCCCGAGGACGTTGCAAGATTTACTCAAGGATAAGTATTATGGGAATGGACCTATCTCTTTACCAGCTAATAGAGTTCCCCGATCCCTCGTATCCGTCTTTCCAGGTCGAGGCCGGCGGTAATGTGCGGGCGGCTGTCCAAAGCGACAGCGAACATTTTCTCCGGAACGTGGCGGCGTTCGGACCGGACCAGGTCGCGGTGGCGATCCGGTTCGTGTTCAAACCCGCCGCGGCCGGGGAACCCCTGCAGCAGAGGACGTCGATCTTTCTCGCGGGCCAGGCGAAGCGGGATGACATCGCACCCGGACTCGGACTGCTCATGGAGCGGGGGCCGATCCATCGCTTCTTCCATCTCAGGAAGGTAAAAGAATCTCCCATTGACTGGAAAGAATTTCATGCCGCCTGTGACGTGGTTAGGTACCAGTGTCTTTTCGAGCCTACCGTGACCGGGGAGCTCAATGCCCATGCCCTTCCGGCCTACTACTCGATCAACCCCTTCGAGCCCAGCCTGGATAACGATTTTCTTCTGCTGGACGGGATGCTGGACAGGGTTCAGGAGCCTGCCGTGGTCGAGATCTGCGTGGAACCTGCGAATGCCCGCTCGGAGCTTACTGCCCATACCCGCTACCTTTCCCTCCTCCAGCAGGTAAACCGGGGGTTTGATCCCGATGACGAAGATTCTTATCCCCGGGGTATCGGCCATGGCGGAAGTGAGTGGAATGCGGCCCTGAAGCCCCTTCGAACCCGGGAGCCGTTAATCGATGATATCCTCCGCAAGCAGCGGCGGTTTCACGAGACCCTCACGAAACCCCATCTTCGCTTTCATATACGTGTCTTTGCCCGGACCCCGGCCGTGGCGCGGCTCCTGGCGTCGGTAGTGGCTGAATCGGCGTTCAAAGAGGGGAATTACCGGTTACACGATTCGGTGCGGGGAGATCCCCTGTTCGATCAGGCTGTGGACCATCGGGGAAATCTCCGGGTCATCCCGATGGATACCTTTCACGATCTCCGAGGAGCCGAGACGATCGAGCTTTTCGAGGAGCTCTCAAACCTCTCCAACCTGGCGCCGCCCGATCAGCTCTTTGGCATATTCAGGCTCCCGGTGGCGTCGCATGCTTCCCCGAGGTGCCTGCGCAAGAACACGGACCCCCCGGACCTGGATCCCGAGGAGCTGATCGTTCTCGGATATGACGATCAATACAACGATGATGGTTCGGCATCCGAAACAAGAGGGATCCCTCGCGGGATTCGCGTCAAGAATATGCCCAAGCATTTCTTTATCACCGGGATGCCGGGCTCGGGAAAAACCGTGGAGGGCTTCAATGTACTCCACCAGCTCGGCCATCGCAATTTCCCTTTCATCGTATTCGAACCGGCCAAAAGCGAGTACCGGCGGCTCAAGTGCTTGAAAAAGCATGGGGATCCAGAGATCCGCAAGGTGGGGGAAGGCTTGCAGGTCTATACACCCGGCAGCGAGATTTCTCCCTTGAGGATCAATCCTTTTCAGATCTCTGACGGTATCACCAGGGATGAACACATCGAAAACCTTCTCGGGTGTTTCAAAGCATCCATGCCCATGCAGGGATCTATGCTGGGCCTGCTCGGTGAAGGTCTCGAGCTGGTTTACAGGGAACATCCTGATCCTGAAAATCCGCCGTGCATGGCGGATCTCCATGCGGCGGTGCAGAGGGTGCTCGCTTCCAAGCGGTATTCCCCCGAAGTGGATTCCGACTTCAGGGCCCTTTTCGATGTGCGCCTGGGTGTCTTGATCCGGCGGGGGATCGGCCGTGTGTTTCAGTGCCGCAAGGATATCCCGAACATGGGTCGCCTGATGACGGGTCAAAGCATCATCGAGTTGGCCTGCCTCCCCCCGGAGCCTGCCTGCCTCATGACCCTCTTCATTCTTACCGGCATCCGGGAGCGGATCAAGTCGACTCCCTGGTCGGGTAAAGGGATCCGTCTCGCTCTCGTGCTGGAGGAGGCCCACAACATCGTGGGACGCAGTATGGATGCCACAGCGTCGGAAGAGAACGCGGACCCCAGAGCGCATGCCGCAGAATTCATCTGCCGCATGCTGGCCGAGCTCCGTTCCCAGGGCGTTGCTATCATCATCATAGACCAGCACCCCACCAGCGTCGCAGCCGATGTGATCAAGAATGCGACTTCGAAGCTCGCCTTCCTTCAGGAGGAAACCGAGGACCGGGAAGCCATCGGCGGATCCATGCTGTTTCGCCAGGCCGAGATGGAGGAGATCGCCCGCTTGAGGCCCGGTGAAGCCTACTTTCATACCGAGGGCTATTTCGGCCCCCGAAAGATCCGCACGCCCAATCTCGAGGCCGAATGGAACCTGCCCCAGGCGCCCGTGGGGGATGCTGTTCTGCCTTTCATCCAGGATGATGCCTGGTACATGGAAGCTGCCGAGGCGTGCGTGGAGTCCGAAGTCCTTCAGTTTAACCACGATTTGGATCGGTTTACCGATTCCATCCGCAGGATCGGTGCTCAATTGAAAGGATTGATCAAGGAATGGGTGAGCATCCTCGAGCGCACACCACCGGAAAAACGGAACAATGCCTGCATCGGGCTGGCCAAGCAGGCAAAAGCCCTAAAGGATCGTCTTGAATCGGTCTTCAGCAATTTTCAATGGAACGTGTACCAGCGCTGGCTGGAAGGATTCCCGAAGGTGGGAATCAAGGTGGCGAGTCTCAACAAGTGGCGGGATCAACTCATCCATCGCGTGGAATCGGTGGTGAATCCCATGGTATCCGCCTACCGCGAGAAACTGGAATCCTTGATCAACCAGTGCAGACAGGAACCTCATACCCGGAAAGGAGGATAAGTCATGGCCAAAAGAGGACGAGGTGACAGCTGCTCCCGAACCGAAGTCGAGTCCACGGCGGAGGGGCACAAGGAGGCGATGAATGAGAAAGGTGAAGAGATCGAGAAAACCACGTGCGATGTGGAAGTGG
>CAZSUQ010000567.1:0-4216 GCA_964609935.1 uncultured Thermodesulfobacteriota bacterium
GACGCCTGCTCCCCGAGGGGTGTGACCTATATGACTCCATGAGCATCGGCTATCCCAAGAATACGTACCAGCGGATACCCTTGAGGCTTAAACCTATGATCAAATGGATATGATCGGATTTTCGAAAACGCAAGTAAGAGAGTGGGTATGCAAAAACTTGTTTCGTTCATGAAGCAAAACCCGCACGACCCGGTTATCACCGGACTTTATAAGACTCACATGGCGGTAGGTTATTTCCCCAGGGAAGAACTTGAGAAGATCTTGCCGAAGGCGATGTCCATCCCCGCTGACGAGGTTATGGCCGAGAAATACCCCACGGTGAAGAAGATTGAGGGCATGCATCCGTTCCTGCTGCAGGGATCCACAGGTAGCAATGTCCATTTTCTGATCCACGATTGGGCCGGGCGCCCCTTTGAGGAGATCATGTTCTACTTTCCGGTCATTTACACGCACAAGAAGGAGCCGCAGCTATGCTCGTACGTGCCTGTGCTCTACCTTGAATACTTCTTTGGCGTAATTTTCGGGAATTATTACTTCAAATTCCGCAAGGAATATCATCCCAAAATGATCATTGAAGAGACGGATACGACAAAGAACTATATTGTCAAAGACATCATCCATGCGGGTTTTCACATAACTTCCAAGACCAACAGAAAGGAACTCGATCCTTTTTTCGTGCAGACGTATGAAAATCCGACGGTGACGGTTTCATATCTCAATCAGATTTATTTTTACCACACGAACGTGTTTTCTTTCACCAAAGTGCTCGACACGTCACCCGTCTACGAGTGGCATTACAAAGGTTCCGTGATCAGGAACAACGAATACACGTTCGGCAACTATTCTGAGTTCACCTTTACCCTTTCGAAGGTCATGCGCTACAGAACTTATTTTCACCCGACGGATTGATGGGCGTTTGTTTTTGAGCAGGTCGAGTCCAAAGGGGCTGGAAAGGGTAGGCGATTCGCGTCTCGAGAAGGAGGCAAGATGAGTCATGATGTCTCCGAGTATCTGGAAGCCTGCCTCACACACATCCCCACAGCGACCATCGTTGCGCAACCGTCGTTTCGAGGGAGATGAGTCATGAAACGTGTCTTCATAGGCATTGGTGTACTGGTGACTCTTTCCGTCTTGTTAACGGCAATCAGTGTTTTGCAGACCGGCCTTGGGGGGTGGGATGGCGGCAGCATGGATGAAATACTGGGCGTGCCGGCTGAGAAAGCATTGCCTGAAGATGTGGAAAAGCTGTCCAAGTCAGACGCGATGCAGCTCTTCTATGCAGCGGACACCCCTGCGTTTGCCCACATGAAAGGTGAGTACAAGGCAAAACTGGTCTCTGCGGGCATCCTTTCCTTTGTCAGCGATTATTATGCCCATCATTTGATGGGGCCCGGGCACTGGGAGAGCAAAGCTTTTTTTCCCTTCGAAAAAGACAAGGGATGGGGATACAACTTGTTCACCGTGGTCAAAGACACTGATTCCGGAATCGTGAGAACCATGAAGATGGACACCATTGTGGGCAGGTCAAGATTCGACGAGAAGGACTCTTTTCATCTTGTCTACAAGGCTCATAATAAAGGACGCAACCATTCCATGCGTGACGAGATACGAAAGGTCAATGATAGCCTTTATATCGGATTGGGCTATGTATCCTGGAATCTGGGGAAATTGAATCCTTCCTTCTTTCTTCTCTATGGAGAAGCGGATCCATGGGTCGGCCCTGACGAAGATTGAATGCTCCTTCAAATGCCATTCTCTGGAGGGTTTCCGCGCTATGACTGAAAGCAATACCCGCTCTGGAATACCGCTCAAGTCTGTTTATACGCCCGAAGATGTGAAAGCTCAGGATTACGATCATCAGCTGGGCGCCCCCGGGGAGTATCCTTACACCCGGGGTCGAAGGGCGGCCGCTGCCGGGGGATGGATGCAGCGCGAGCTGTCGGGTGAGGGAGAACCTTCCCGGTCGAACGAGCAACTGAAGTACCTCATCTCAAAAGGCCAGATCGGGCTCGATGTCATCGGCGACAGCCCCACCATGGCCCACCTCGATCCGGACCATCCCCTGGCTGCCAACGCCGTAGGGACCCAGGGTGTATCTCTCTACTGCCTGGACGATTACAGGGAGCTTCTGAGGGATATTCCCCTGGACTCGGTCGTGGTGTCCTGCTCGCTCCCCGCCTCCCTGGCTGCGGCCAGCCTGTACCAGATAGCCAGGGACAGCAAGGTGCCCCTGGACAAGCTCCGGGGTTCCGTGATCCAGGCCCCCTTTTTTGTGGAAGATTGCGGGTACGCCTGTCACATGCCCTTTCGCCTCAGGCTCCGGTTGTCCACCGACTGTATCAAGTTCTGCACGCGGGAGATGCCGCGTTTCCATTCCTTTGTGGAAGACACCTATTTCATCGGCGAGACCGGCATGGGTGCGGCGGACGAGATGGCCCTGGGCTTTATCGAGATCCGGTACCTGGTCAGGGAACTGCTCGAGCAAGGGATGGACATCGACAGTTTTGCGCCCCGTATCGGCATCCTGGTGAACTGCAACATGGACTTTTTCGAGGAGGTCGCCAAGATCAGGGCAACCCGGCGCCTCTTTGCCAGGATGATGAAAGAGGAGTTCGGGGCCAAGGATCCCCGCTCCTGGTCTGCCGTGATAACCAGCCACACCTCGGGACTCTCCCTCACCGCCCAGCAGCCGGCGAACAACATCGTCCGGGGTGCCGTCCAGAGCATGGCCCTGGTCATGGCCGGCGTGCAGGCCCTGGAGATCTCGGCCTTTGACGAGGCCTTTCGCACCCCCAGCCCGGAATCCCACCTGGTAGGGCTCAGGACCCAGCAGATACTTCATCTGGAGTCTAACGTGGCCAAGGTGGTGGACCCCCTGGGAGGCTCTTATTTTGTCGAGTCCCTGACCGAAGAAATGGAGAAGCGGATATGGGACCGGGTCCTGGAGATCGAGGCCATGGGCGATCCGGCAGAGCTGTCGGACAAGGGCTGGTTCAAGAGATTCTTCGAGGATACCATGGCCGACTACTCCCGGCGGATCAGTGATGGAAGCCTGCCCAAGGTCGGGCTGAACACCTTTCAGATTCCTGAAGAGGAAGACACCCTTCTCAAGGAGGTCGTGGAGGGCAAGATCGAGCCGTGCTGGTCCCGAATCGGAAAAACCAGGGAGTTCAAAGAGAAAAGGGACCAGGCCAGGATCAAAGGAATCCTCCGGGAGGTCCAGGAGAAGACCGAGGACCCGAACGAGAACCTGGTGGATGTGACCCTGGAGGCTTTTTCTGCCGGGGCAACCATGGGTGAAATCGCTGGAATGATGCGCATGGCCTACGGTTATCCCTATGATCCTCACCGCCTGATCGAATCACCGGTATGAGAGGCTTATTCTCATGAGAAAGAAAAAGATATTCATCGGGACCCTGGGCATGGACCAGCATGAGCTTGGTGCCATTGCCGTGGCGCGCCTGCTGCGGGACGCCGGCATGGAGGTTCTCTACATGGGAAGGTTCAACCTGCCGCCCGCAATCGTACAGGTCTGCCTGGAGGAAGGCGTGGACGTCATCGGGCTCAGTTGCCATTCATGGGAATACCTGTACTACCTGCCGGAACTCCTTGCATTGATGAAGGAGCAGAGCCTTGATGTCCCCGTCGTTGTGGGGGGCTCGGTCATCACCCCCGGCGATAGCAAGCGACTGACGGAGATGGGGATCGCCGCGGTCTTCGGTCCGGGGCCCCCTGAAGGGCAGATCATAGAGACCCTAAGAAGAATCGTCTGAAGGGAGTTGTTCGGGCGCGATCAGAACTTGTTCTTCGTTCTGCTCATTTGCACACAGGCCTTTCCCCGCCGAGAAAATCCAGGTGTACCGGAAGTTCACACACGGCATCGTTTGGCAGGCCCAGCATGAAGTTGATCAGCGGGTCGCTCGTTTCAGGAACGATCGCAACCCCTGCCAGGTGGGCGTCCCCATACTTGTCGAGCCGTTTGCCGCTCCTCGACTGAGACAAGCCGGTAGACGTCTCAGAGGTAATCGTCGTTACAACCGAAAGGGAGGTCATCGGGGTGTCGCCCATGATCGGCGTGAACATGGCGTCAAAGTCCAATTCCACCTCCCCTGTACAAAAATCGATGTAGCCCGACAATCGATTCGCTTCAATCTCGATACGTATCGCGTCCGAGCCCGGGATGAACTGCATAGGCGGAATCTCGAACTGGGAAAAC
>CAZSUQ010000568.1:0-4210 GCA_964609935.1 uncultured Thermodesulfobacteriota bacterium
CGTCCGTACCGGTTCCCCATCCGTCCAGCCAGTGATAGGGGACAAAAACCTGCGCAACCAGGGAACTCTTTCCAGGGGGCGCAAGGTGCGGGAGGTGGAGGGAGGTGGCGCTGATCATGCACCAGCCTTTGTTGTGCGCCTCGGGGTCGTAGATCTTGTCTGCCGCGGTTTCATAGGTCCGCCAGTAGATCGTGTGATGTTCTTTCATGTGCTTCTTGAGTTCTTCCGCCGTCATGTCCAACCCGAGGAAGGCAGAGCAAACCGCGGGGGTGAGCTTTCCTGCGGTGGTGATCTGCCTGTCTCTGTAGTCCCACAGGTTCGGGTTGTCCAGCATCTGATTCATCAGACGCTTGGGATTGCCGGTGTTGATCACATGCTCGGCTTGAAAGCGTTCCTCCTGACAGGTCTCCAAGGCGGTGACGGTTCTTCCCGACGTGATCACCTTGTCCACGGTTGACTTGAAACGGATCTCTCCGCCCCGTTCCTGATAAGCCTCTGCCAGCTTGTTCAGCATCCCCTGGAGGCCGGCCTTTGGATACCAGTAATCCTGAACAAAGGTGTACCAGAAGAACAGGTGCATCATGAGCGGCAGGTTCCTGGCGCTGCTCTCTCCGAAAAAGAAGGAAAGCCGTGGATCATCGGGAAAGATCTCCAGGGCCGTTTCGTCCCCTGTCTTGGACATCAAGCGGGGAAAGGCACTGAGCAGGTTCGAGAACTTTCCCATCAGCTTGAGATTCTTGAGCCCCATGTTCTTTCTGTCCGGCACGATGTTGAGCATCCCGCTCCCCATCATTTCCTGGAGGGTGCCGCACAGGGGGGTGATGGTATCGAACCACTTGTCCACCCCCGAGGATGACCCTGGAAAGGCCTTTTTGAAGTCCTCCCGAATCTGGTCATACTCGTACAGCATGACGTCGAAATCGGGGGTGGCGTATCGAAACCTCGCCCGTATCCATTCATCCGGATCATAGAGGTCCAGGTCCTTCAGAATGGGGAAGATCACGCCCATGTCCTCGGTGGACTGGTCACCGCAGTCGAAATAGAAGCCCTTGCGCCAGATGCCCGACATGTTGCCCCCCACCTGGCGACCGTGCTCGAGAATGATGGAACGCTTTCCCAGCTTTTGCAGAGTCAGCCCGGCACAAAGCCCGGCAATGCCACCGCCGATGATCGCCACATCGTAGTTACCGGTCATTCCCTTCTCCTGCCTGCGTTTTTAGCATCTCCTGTCACAGCCATCGGACATTCACCGGGTTTCGTTTTACCAGACGGTTGTATGCGACGTCCTGGTAACCCAGGGTCATGGCACCGTAGCACCTATGGGTCCTGGGGATGCCCAGCCATTTTTTGATCCGGGTGTTGTGGTTGGCGGCCAGCGCCAGGAACCCGTTCAGGCAGCACCCGATCCCCAGGGTGTGGGCCGTCATCGAGCAATTGAACAGTGCCACCGGGCAGGAAAAAGCCATGTCGTCCACTTTTTCACCGTGCACAAGCAGGATGGCCGGGGCATTGTAGAAAAGCCTGTCGTCACCCCGTGTCGTATGGTCGCAAAGGAGTTTGAGACCCGGACTGTAGGTGTCCTTGAGATCTTTAACGAATTGTTCTCCCAACAGATAGGAAGAGAACGGGAGGGCGGCAAGGCGCTCCGCCAGGCCAAACAACTTCATGACTGCCGGCAATGTCATGCTTCTGAGACGCGCAATTCTGTCAGGATCGGTGATCACAATGTACCGTATCCCCTGGCTGTTGAGTCCCGTGGGTGTATAACGGCCCGCCTCGAGGATTCTGTTGATATCCTTCCTGCTCACAGCCTTGCGTTTGTATCGCCGGACCGACCTGCGCGATCGGAAAAGAAACTGCAGGGAATCGGGGGAGGGCAGGGAAGCCTGATCAACATCCGTTAATCGCCTGGACGCAGTGGTTGGCGCCTTGATGGCATTTGATGGACAAAACGATCCACAATGCCCGCAGCCAATACAGAGTTCCGGTCTTGAGATGGATGTCTGCTTGCTGCGCTTTTCATAGACCAGACAGACCTCGGTGCAGAGGCCGCACCCGGTGCATTTCTTCTGTAGGATCCTGGGGATTTCCGGGTGGAGATTCGCTTTGTTCTGGTTTCGTTTGCGAGGTTCTGGAATCACGTGAACGGCTCCAGGGTGATGCGGTTTCCAATAGCGATGGGAAAGTGTCTGTACTTGTCTTAGCAGGTTATTGCTTCGAAATAAAGATAATTCCGATATGGAAGGAATGTGCTGCGGCAAACAAGAAGAAAAACAGAGGTTTCAATCCCGTTGGACTCGCTGGGCGACAGGACCCCGGAGGAGTTCACGGAAGCATATCTAAAGGCCGGATGATTCTAGTTTTGGTGTCAGTTAAACGGGAAGGGCTCATTCATTTGCCCCGAGCGATTTTTGATTTGACTCTAGTTTCTAAAGCCAGAAGGCCACGCACCCCTTTGACGGGATGCGTGGCCTTCTGGCTATTCGGATTGGAAACAGATCCTACTTCTTCCTGCTCCTGCTCAGATTCCTCAAGAAAAAGATGTATCCCACGGGAATGAGAAAAACTGCAAGACCAGCGAGAACAACAGGACTGCGAGATGGGTTCTCACCATACATCGAGGCGTCTGCCGTTGCCACACAGCCACAGGTACAGGCAGGATCCGTGGCACAATCTTCCGTATCCTGGCAATCCAGCAATCCATCACAGTCGTCGTCAATCCCGTTGTTGCAATTCTCAGGCAACGTGGGGTCACCCAATGCCGCAGTAAAAGAGGAATTGTCATCAGCCTCGCCAAAACCAGGGACCGTAATGACGAAGTCCACGTCCCAGGTTATATTGTCCGGATCCGTTGCATCCACATTGGTGGCGGTAATATCACTTGTAGCCTCAGGTGTCCCAATAATGGGATCCACGTCAGCGCACATCAACGCCGGGCCGCTACAACCCAAAACAGTTTTTGTGCCCTCTCCCGTCGTTAAATCAAAACTACCGGAAAAGATCAGATGACTTGTTCCTAAGACATTTTGAATTGTTTGGTCGTAAAGGAATTCCAGATCATCGCCATCCACTGAAACGCCTCCGTAGTAGGTGTACGTGGAGTCTATGGCCGGGTTGGTTCGCCCGATGAGCGTTCCTGTACCGGTAAGCGTATGCGTGCCCGTAAAACAGATCGGTGGCGGTGGCGGATCTTCCACAAACACCTTCAAATTATGCCAAGTTTTGACTCCGTATTCCTGCAAATTGTCACGGTAGAATACCGCGCTGGGCGTGGTGTCAATGAAGGCGTTCCATGGCGTTACGATCGTGTTGATCGTCACCGCGGCCGGGAGGTGTACAGGCACATCCAATGTTTCAGCATCGTAATAGAGCTTGTCGCAAATGCCGTTGAGGTTGCAGACAACATCTCCCGCCTCGATCCAATCCAGAGAGAGGTCCTCTTCCGTAGCGCCGGCCGTATCGAATTCTGCCTGAAAATCGATGGTCAGAGACGACAACGTGGTGCTCAAGATGCCTCCAGCCAGGTCATGAACAACCTCGCTTGGCAGATTGATCATGCTGACAGGATCCACTGCAGCATCTTCGGTCTGCAAATCAATGATCATCAAATGCTCTCGGCCGCCGCCGTCATCCACATAAACGCTCCACTCCGCACGGGTCCCTTCAACAGAATCTCTGATCTCGTATATGGAGAGCGTCAAATAATAATCTTCTCCGGGAACATCTTCTAAGAATCTGGTTTGTGCGAGACTGTAGCCGGCGGGAAGATTCAGCGCTGCCGCCATGCCGGTGGGATCGGTTATCTGGAAATTGTAATACGTAGCGGGCGTTGTATTCTCGACAATTAATGGGGTAGACGCGTCCTCTTGGCCCCTGAACAAAGATTGCACAGCATCTTGCATCCAGGCTAACTCATGCCCGTTATATTTGAATGCTTCCAGATCATCCAGCCAACCAGGAGGATTGAATATGAAATCCAAATAGGGTGAATCCAGGTTGTCCCAGGGTGCGACAATATATTCCAGCGTGTTGGTGTAATAGATGACATACGTGGGATCGTCTGCCAGGTATTGCGCCCAATGGTCATTTCTTGTGATTTGAACTTCACTGAGGGGTTCGACAAAGTAGGAATCATAATTGAAGGTGGAAGCATTATATTCGGCGCGATCGTAAACCCCGTTGGTCCAGTAAATATAGTCATTGCTGATAG
>CAZSUQ010000569.1:0-4204 GCA_964609935.1 uncultured Thermodesulfobacteriota bacterium
CCCCCCCCCCCCCCCTTTTTTTTTTTCACGCCGAACCCGGCATCCGCTATTCAAGTGTGACTGGAGTTCAGACGTGTGCTCTTCCACAAGTGGGAGGCCACACGACGAACCTGGCCGTAGTGGATTCGTTTCTGAATGCCGTTGCAATCAACCAGAGCGTGAACCTGAACTTCGGGGCCAAGATCACCCTGCCCGGCACGGGCGTGATCCTGAACAACGAGATGGATGACTTCAGTGCGCGGCCCGGTGTGCCCAATGCCTTTGGCCTGGTGGGGAGCGAGGCCAACGCCATCGAGCCTGGGAAGCGGCCTCTTTCGAGCATGTCACCCACGATTGTGGTCATAGGTGATAGGCCGGTCCTGGTTCTTGGCGGTGCAGGCGGGCCCACGATCATCACGGCCGTGCTGCAAACCGTTGTGGGGGTGCTGGACTTCGGCATGCCCCTGGCGGAGGCCATGCGTTTGCCGCGGTTTCACCATCAGTACATCCCGGACCTTCTCATGATGGAGAAGGATACGCCCATTGTGCTTCAAGCCGCACAAAAAGAGAGAGGACAGAAGGTCATGCTTCGGGACCGGCTCGGCGTTGTGAATGCCATTGCGTGGAGCGAGGGGGAGAAAGCCTACAAAGGGCTGCCCGATCCCAGGATCAGAGGAAGGATTGCCACCCGATGAAGCTGATTCTCTTTTATGCGCCCACCTTCTGGTTCACGAGGACTCTGCTGAAAATATCAAATTCCCAATGCCATCTACCAGGAATCCACAGTGGGTTCTTGACGTGCATGCCTGATTCTTCGCATCAGATGAAAGGGGATGCTTGCCAGGCCCGCCGGTGCCAGGCTCTCGGAGATGCCCTCCATGACCGTGGCACCTTTGCAGGTCTTGCCGTGCCCGGGAAGGATACGTCCAATACCGAACTGCTTGAGCTTGTCGATGGAAGACAGGATCTGTGCAGTGTCGGGCACAAAAGAGTTCATAAGGGGCCCGGTGATGCCGCCGATGATGGTATCCCCGGTGATCAGGGTCCCTGATTCAGGTTCATGGAAGCAGACCGAGCAGGGCGTGTGACCGGGCGTTGCAATGGCCCTGAACCCGTTCCCGCCGGGCAGTTCCTGCCCGTCTTCCAGATACCCTTCAACATCAAAGGGGGCTTTCCTGTTCAGGCCCCCGGGCAGCCCGATCCTGCTTGTCCTGCTCAAACCCTCCAGGTCCTCCCGGGACGGCCGCATCGAGCCCAGTTCCAGCTGGTTGGTCAAGATGTTCAGCCAGCGCCGACCTCCCGGGAAAACGAGCGGCTCGTCCCGCTCGATGTGTCCGCGAATCCCCTCGGGCAGCAGCACCTTAGCCGACGTGAATCGAAGCAGTTCCTCGATGCCTCCAACGTGGTCCACGTGGTAGTGCGTGGCCACGATCCATTCGATATCCGAGACGTGCCTGTGCAGAGTCTTCATCACGATGTCCAGGCATTTCCCTGCAACCGCAGGTGTGCCCACGTCAACAGCCACGATCCGTTTCCCCACGATGAGAAAGCTGTTGGAAGGATAGGCGGCTACCTGGATGACTTGGCTATATTGCGACATCTCCAACCTCTTCTCCCCCTAGAAATGCGGCGGAGGATACGCAAATTTAGCGATCCTCTCTCAAAATCGCGTCTACCGCTGTTTGATGCTCTGTTCCTGAAATTCGTTTTTTTTGAAAACCGGTTTACTTCGTTTTTGACCTACCAGCATCAACCGTTCTATCCGGGCTCTACTCCTTCTCCGGAACCGAAAAAGCGTTGTTCTGTGAACCTGCCTTCTGCAAGGAGTCGAGAAAAGAATCGTAGATGTTGCGTAATCGTTTGATTTAAGAACATGGGGAGCATAAGAGGAGGGGACGTTTCGTGTCAAGCAGGTGGGTGCGGCAACATGACCGGGTATCCGTTTTGGCCGTGGTACGTTGCAACCCTTTCCCAAGATAACCGTGAATGATATCTTGTCGGTTGAGAAATCCGTTTAGATTCGAGCTCGCTTCGCAGGAAAAGAGAGGAAGAAACAACATGAATGGAAAAGTGCTTACCAGGCTCGTATGTTTGATGGCAGCCATTTGTCTTGTAGCCTGTCCTTCATCCCGGGAAAAGGAAGGTCCGGAAGCAGGGGCTGTTCTCAAGCATTATCCTGTGGACGATATGACAGGGGTCATCACCACGTCTGGTGTAGAGGTCGACCACAACATCTCCAGTGAAGGAAAAGGCTCCCTGCGGATCGAGGCGGAAGGGCCCGTCATCGTGAGACTGTTCGAAACAGGGGACATGGACCTGGAAAACGCGCGTCTGATCTATCGGGCCAGGCTTCGGACACAGGATGTGCAAGGTAAGGCATACCTGGAGATGTACTGCCGGTTTCCGGGAAAAGGGGAATTCTTTTCAAGGGACCTTCAATCCCCTTTGACGGGTACCAACGAATGGACCATCGAGGAGATCCCGTTCTTCCTGAGAGAAGGGCAGAATCCGGACAATGTGAAGCTCAACATCGTGGTCAACGGAACCGGCACGGTTTGGATCGATGACATTCAGCTACTCAAGGCGCCTCTCCGTTGAGGACATAATGAAAAAGATGGTTCAGGTTGGGATGGATGAGCCAACGAGTACAGCCAGTGGATTCATGGAAACATGGGATCGTACGGAATGAAGGGAAGGCCCATAGCGTGAGTGATTCTCCATCGGTGACGCAGGAGTTCCTGGACAGCGAGCAGTACACCACGGCATCGATACGGGCCTACGAAGCGATCTACGGCCGTGACTTCGTCAGTCCGGGCGGTGAGCGCATGGCCCGCGAGCTGGTTCGCCGACTTGCGCTCGAGCCCGGAAACCTGGTGCTCGATGTCGGTTGCGGCCTCGGCGGCAGCGCGTTCCTCATGACTCGCGAGTTCGGCCTGCAGGTGGATGGCATCGATCTGTCCCGCAACATGATCAACATCGCACGACAAAAGTGCGAGGCCTATGGACTCGGCGGCCGCGTGAGGTTCGAACATGGCGATTGTCTCACGCTCGATCGGCTGGGCCACTACCAGGCAATCTACAGCCGCGACGTGTTCCTGCACATTCATGACAAGCGCAGGTTGTTTGACGTGTTGTTCGCGTCTCTGTCACCCGGAGGCGTGCTGCTGTTCACGGACTACTGTTACGGCGAGGGGCCCTGGCAGGCGAATTTTACGGCGTACGTGGAAAGTCGTGCCTATTGCCTGCATACCCTGGAGGAATACACCGCAATTGCGGCACGAGCGGGTTTTGTCGGCGTACGTGTCAGCGACCTGACGGGACGGTTCAGCGAGATCCTGCAAACCGAGATGGTGGCGTTGGGCACGGTGGACATGGAGGAGGAAGTACGCAGGAAGCTGGAAGCGAGCTGGCAGGCCAAATTGAAACGGGTCAGATCGGGTGATCAGCGCTGGGGCTTGGTGGAGGCCCGCCGGCCGCATACCCGGGCACCTGGCTAGCTGTTACGCCAGGCCCGGCGATTCCGACGTTGGATGCCCAGATCGATCCCCGTCATGGCGATCATGCTTGGGATCTCTCACTCAATATCCGTTTTTTATTGAAAAGGAAAAGAGGTTTCCGTGGACCTGAGCGGATATGGCTCTTTGCTTGCTGAGTGAACGCCTTGCGTGGACGGATTCCTATCTTTAACGTCGAAGCCTCTTCAGGAGAATGACGGCCCCGAATCCCAACAGGATCAGCAAAAGGTTGACTTCCTTTGCCTTCGGGCCTATGAAACCTGTTGTCAATGAAGTCGTGGTGCCACAGCCACCCACGCTCGGAGCGCTCGCATCCGGACTGGTTTCACTCTCACGTGGACGTCTTTCACCATCGAGAGGAGGGCAAAGAGATTCGTTTGCACACACAAGGGTGCCCGCATCGCCGTCTTCAAAGGCTGAGAGCACTTCCTCCAACGACAGAGGATAGGCCACATCCGGATTTGCGACGTTAAGCAGAGCCGCCGCGCCGTGCCGGGCCAGCTTGTTGATGCCACCTCCTTTTGCTTGAAGGGCCTGCAGCAGGGTGGGATCAGTAAGGTCTTGAGGCTTCCCCTTCTTTTTCTTCCATTTGATTGTGATGACCGTGTCAAAGGCATCCTCATCCGAAAACAGGGAAGGCGCCGGCATGTCACCGGTGTACCGACCAACAAATAGTGTCCCCCCTTCCGTCTTGAAATCGGTTGACACGT
>CAZSUQ010000570.1:0-4197 GCA_964609935.1 uncultured Thermodesulfobacteriota bacterium
GATTCAATATAAATCGGAAGGAAGAATTCAAGCAGGTTGACGATGGCAACCGGAAGAACGATCAAAAGGAATATCGCCGGCAACAGGCGAAGGATGTAGGAAAGCCAGGTAGGGCTATGGGCATCCTTCTTTGTGGCTGGATCATTGGAGCGTGAGGGTCTCGGCATGCGTGAGGACCGGGTTGGGTTAACGGTTGAACAGGTTCTGGTTGGACGCTTCGCAGTGTTCGCATATTTAATCACAGATCCCTCCTCAAAGGAAGCCCTCCTGTTTGATCCGGGTGCCGAACCGAAAAAGATCCTCGAACGCGTGGAACACTACAACGCAGACGTAAAATGGATCGTGTGTTCCCACACACACCCGGACCACATCGGCGCTGTCAAAAGAATGAAGGAAGTTACAGGGGCAGCGGTGGGTGTGCATCAGGATGAGGCTTCGAGACTTTCACGATTCTCGACGAGTCTCCTGGTCCGACTCATGGGAGGGCGTCCGGTTCCCAAGCCGGACTTTCTGCTCAAGGAGGGGGATCATTTGCCCCTGGGCAGGACGTCGGTCCGCGTCCTGCACACACCCGGCCATTCCCCGGGTGGGATCTGTTTACGGTTCGAGGACCATTTGCTCACAGGGGATACACTCTTCGTGGGGGGTGTCGGGCGCACAGATCTTCCCGGAGCATCCTGGGACGTGCTTTCCCGCTCCCTCTCGGAAAAGATTCTGGCCCTCCCGGACAGCACGCGGATTTGGCCCGGACATCATTACGGACCTTCCCCCTCAAACCTTCTTGGTGCGGAACGCAACAAGAATTCGTTTCTGAGAGAAATTGTCAGCACGAAATCCGTTTGACCTTTTTCATGGACCTTGAACGGTCGTTTTCAGAAGACAGAAAAGACATTCTACAAGGATTCAAGATATGGACAGGCAAGAACGAGATGAGGTCGTGAAAGCCCTGCAGGAAGAATTTCAGGAATATTTTTCATGGCTTGTATCAGAGCTCGGATCCAACTACTTCATTTCCAACATGAATCGAGCATCCAACTCCATGGAAAAGGATGCGGAATCATTCATAGAAAGACGATCGAAAAGCGAGCGCAAACAACGCTGGGAAAGGGACCGGTACGCGTTCTACCGACATCCGAGTCACCCAAGTGTGTACGGCCTGCTTGAGGTGGAAGATTTGCAGATCCTTCACTATCAGGAAGAGATCGTTTGCGAACATGACAAGATACAAGATACGCTCAGCGAAACGGAGCTTGTCCTCAGCCAGGACGCGAAACGTTATGAGCAGGACTTCGGTGTGTTGCTCGCATCGCAGAAGCTGGGGTGGATGTACAGGCTGGATTTTTGTGAAATGTGCGGGCTCGTGGAGGTATGGTCGATGGAGTACAACCCGGATGAGATCGTTCTTTTCGACAGTTCGTGTTAAATCCGGAACAGGGAGCGCAGCTTTGATGCAAGACCCAGATTGCCCGAGATGCCGATTTTCCCCTTGGCAACGGCCTCGTACGGGCTCATTTGTCCCGATGCCAATGCGAGGTAATCCTCGGCCGGAACGCTCAGGGCACAATCCAAATAGTCCGTGACGCCCTCCTCAATCGCGGCATTCCCGTCCTGAACCTTTAGGGTCCAATTTCCTCCCCCCTCACCCAACAGGTGTAGCCCCACAACGCAATGGATCCCCTTGGTCTTCTCTTTCATCATCTCCAGGGCGGCAGGAAAGATCTGGTTGACGAAGTCCCGGGCTGTCATGCTCTCGCCTTGCTGCATCGTCGATTTCCTTTCCTATTTCTTCTCTTCCTTGACGAATTCAATGTAGGCAAGCGGTGCTGCATCCCCACGGCGCATCTTGTACTTGTAGATGCGCGTAAAGCCGCTTGACCGGTCCTGGAAGCGTTTCGCGATATCTTGAAAGAGCTTCTGAGTGGCCTCTTTGTTCCTCAGGAAGCTAAAGACGCCCCTCCACGAATGAAGATCACCCTTTTTGGCATGGGTGATCATCTTGTCCATATGCCGGCGTAATTCCTTGGCCTTCGGTTCGGTGGTACAGATGCGCTCGTACTGGATCAACTGCTGGAGTTGATTTCGAAACAAAGCCTTCCTGTGGCTCGATGTTCGATTGAGTTTTCTTCCCAACTTTCGGTGTCGCATGACGATTCTCTTCTTTGGTTGGATGCCGATTTCGTAAACGTTAGATCCGCCTCGTTATTCGGCGCTGTTCATCGAACTGTCTTCCTCCACAGGGACCGGGGGAGGGACATCATCCATCTTCATCCCCAGATACAGTCCCATCCCTGCCAGAATCTCCTTGATTTCCGTCAGGGACTTATGGCCGAAATTCTTGGTTTTCAGCATCTCGGACTCAGAGCGGCTGACAAGTTCATAGATGGTACGAATATTCGCATTCTTCAGGCAGTTGGCGGAGCGGACCGAGAGTTCCAATTCTTCCACGGATTTGTACAGGTTTTCATTCAACGGAGCCTTCCGTTCCTTTTCCTCTTTCCGAAGCGCCTCGGGTTCCTCTTCGAAGTTGATAAAGATGGTCAATTGTTCCTTGAGGATCTTGGCTGAATACCCGAGGGCATCCGCAGGATCGACGCTGCCGTCCGTCCAGATCTCGACGGTGAGCTTGTCGTAATCGGTTCGCTGACCGACACGTGCCTGGGAAACCTGATAATTCACCTTCATGATAGGGGAGTAGACCGCATCAACCAGAATCGTTCCGATGGGCAGGTCGTCTTCCTTGCGTTCTGCCGGATGGTATCCGCGTCCCCGGGTGGCAATCATCTCCATGTTGAGTTTGGCGTCTTTGCTGAGTGTGGCTATGGGATGGTCCGGGTTCAGAATCTCGACGGAATCATCGGTGTCAATATTTCCCGCAGTGACGACACCGGCTCCTGACTTCTTGAGCCGAAGGCTTTTTCGCTCATTCGTCCCCATCTTCAAGCGGATCTCTTTCAGGTTCAACACAATGTCCGTGACGTCTTCCTTGACGCCCGGAATGGTTGAAAACTCATGAAGAACACCATCGATGTGCACGGAGGTGATGGCGGTACCCTGCAGAGAAGAGAGAAGGACCCTCCGAAGGGCATTCCCCAACGTGATGCCGAATCCCCGCTCAAGGGGTTCACAAACGAATTTCCCGTATGTTTCCGTGTTCTCGTCGTTGCATACCAAACCTTCTGGCACAATAAGATCTTGCCAATCCTTTTTCATTTTTCACCCCAATTGTTGGTGAGGAAAAAAGGCATCACCCAAATGCTGGTTCGAGCAGGGATCATCGCGTATAAAACGCAACAATCAGGTTTTCGTCGATATCCATGGCAATGTCCTCGCGTGACGGTGGGCACTTCACCTGGGCAACGAAATGGTCCTTGTCCAGCTCGAGCCAATCAGGTACACCGCGGCGGTCAACCGTTTCCAGAGCTTCCACGACGCGATGCATCTTTCTGCTTTTTTGACGTATTTCGACCTTGTCGTTCGATCGAACCTGATACGATGGAATGTTGACGGTTTTTCCGTTCACGAGAACATGCCGGTGGCGCACCAATTGTCTCGCGTCTGAACGCGTACTAGCAAACGAGATACGGAAGACGACGTTATCCAAACGTGACTCAAGAAGGGCCAACAGGTTCTCGCCGGTGATACCCTTTTTTCGAAACGCATGTTGAAAATAGATGCGAAACTGTTTTTCCAGAACGCCGTAGATCCGCTTGACCTTCTGCTTTTCCCGAAGCTGGGTTCCGTAATCGGAAAACTTCCTTCCCCGCATCTGGCCATGCTGTCCAGGCGGATACCCTCTGCGCTCCTGGGCACATTTATCGGTAAAACATCTTTCCCCTTTGAGAAAGAGTTTGGCGCTTTCCCGCCTGCAAAATCGACAAACAGATTCTTTGTAACGTGCCAAGATCTCCCTCCAGTGGTTTCTCCGTTAACAGACAACGAAATGATGCTAGCCTAAACCCTTCTTCGCTTCGGAGGACGGCACCCGTTATGAGGAATCGGTGTGACATCCTTGATCAGGGTAATCTGAAGCTCCGCACTCTGCAGGGCTCGCAAGGCGGATTCGCGGCCGGAACCCGGGCCTTTCACATGGACCTGAACGGTTTTCATCCCTTGCTCTTTTGCTTTTCGTGCGGCATGTTCCGCTGCCAGCTGTGCGGCGAACGGCGTCCCCTTGCGGGACCCTTTGAACTTCATGGT
>CAZSUQ010000571.1:0-4187 GCA_964609935.1 uncultured Thermodesulfobacteriota bacterium
CTTGAGCGGCCCCATGGCTACTGTGCAGGGGTGATAGACTTTTCAAAGGATATGCCGGCACTCCGTCTGTGGCCTCGAATAGGTGTGAGAAAAGCGGATAGCCGTCCAGCCTTTGAGAAGGACATCGCTCAGTATCTCGATGAGCATGACAGCACGGAACCGGTCAGGTTGAAACGGTTGCGGACCAGCGCCACAACACAGGGCAGGACGGAGACGAAAATGGGGCGTGACGAGAGAACAATCGATAAATCAGGTTCCAGCATTGCCGCGGTCAAGAATGTACAGCAAATAGATTCCGATTCCGCCATTCCAATTTTGCATCTGTCGGATTTGCATTTCGGCACCCTCGAAAATGCTCAGACATGGTACAGTCAATTGGCCGAAGATCTGAAAAGCGAGGATTTGAAGTGTGACCGCCTGGCGGTCTTGATCGTTTCTGGTGACATGGTCACAAAATCCGAGCCGAAAGAATATGACGCGGCCAAGGTTTTTCTTGATCTTCTGTGCAAAGAATTCGGTCTTGATTCGTCAAGGTTGGTCATCGTTCCCGGAAACCACGACCTTAATTGGCGATTGGGGAAGGAAAAGGGATATCGCTTGTTGGATGTGGAGGAGTGCGAAAACGAACTTGCGGAGGGGAATCACATCAGGGAAAGTGAAACGGTAGTTCGCCTCCGGAAAGACGATGGCTATAAACAACGTTTACAACATTTTAACGCATTCTATCGCGCAGTAAAAGGCGAACCCTACCCAATGAAATATGCGCAGCAGGGCATCCTTCATCATTTTCCGGAGCATCAACTATTGATTCTGGGGCTCAATTCCTGCTGGCAGATCGATCATCATTTCCGCTCAAGGGCTTCCATCTTCCCCGGTGCCATAGACCATGCCTTGAATACGCTCCGTGAAGGAGAAATGTACCGCGATTGCTTGAAATGGGCCGTATGGCATCATCCCCTGAACAGCCCTTTTGAAGACCGCATTACCGACCACGGATTTATGGAACGGCTCTCAGGGGCCGGGTTTTCCGTCTCACTGCATGGCCATCTTCACAAGGCGGAGGCCGGGCTCTACCTTTACGACCACAGCGCCAAAGGGCGAAAAATTCATGTCATCGACGCGGGGACCTTTGGCGCCCCAGTCAAAGACTGGTACCCTGGTTATCCATTGCAGTACAATTTACTCAAGCTTGTGGGAAATGAACTGACCGTGGAAACCCGATGCCGGAGGGATCCAAACGGCACATGGAAGCCGGATGCCATTTGGACGCAAGGGCAGGCAAGAGATCCGCTGCCGCGGTATCGCATCATCCTGCCATCAAAGGGTGGAAGAGGTCCGGAAGCGAGACAGAAGCAGGCAAAAGGGGTCGCCTCTCGTGACTCGGCGAGACAGAGACCGGGGCTTGAAGATGAAATCCGTTCCTACGGTGCAAAGGCGACGGCCCTGCATGAATATCTTCCTCTGGCTGGTTTCCGCACCCGAATCCGTGTGCCGATTCGGATTGAAGACGTTTACGTCCCCTTGCAGGCCATGATCGACATACGCGTTACGGGCGAAGCCTGCTTTGCCGACGCCGAGGATGCGGAGAGTTGTTTGAAGGCCCATGGCGGGGGCACGGAGATTTCCGTTCCAGAAGCCTTTCATTACGCGGAGCAGATGGACCGCCGCGGTATCGTCATCCTCGGCGATCCGGGCTCAGGAAAAACCACACATTTGAAGAGACTTTTGCTTTGGTGTCTGCAAGGCAACCTAAAAGAGCGCGGCCTCCCCGGAGACATCCTGCCCGTTTTCCTCCCCCTGCGGGAGCTCAAGGATCTCGGTCAAGGACTCGACGCGTTTATTCAGGCGCAGCTGGACAAGCCGCATCTAGACACTGCCGAGGGGTTTGGCATGCGCTTACTTGAGCGCGGCAACCTCCTGTTTCTATTGGATGGATTGGACGAGGTGTCCGAGTCCGATCAGCGCGTGAGGGTTTCCAGGTGGATCGAAGAGGCGTTGAAGGTGCATAAGTCCTGTCGCTTCGTCGTTACCTCCCGGTTTGCGGGGTATACCCGGGATGCCCGGCTCAACGAAGCGTTTCTTGAAATGCATATGCGTCCTCTGACAAGCGATCAGGCCGAAACATTCATCAAAAGATGGTACCGAATTGTGGAAACAGGGCTTTCCACGGACAGGGTTCAGGCTGAAATTATCGCCAAAGGCCGGGCCAATGACCTGGTTGAGCGGCTCAAAACCCCAGAGTTTCGTGCCCGCCGGGTCTTCGAGCTGACCCGAAATCCCCTGCTTCTCACAAATCTTTGTCTGGTGCACCGGGACCGGGGGAACCTGCCGCAGAGCCGGGCGAGGCTATACGAGGAATGCACCGACGTGCTTCTGGAGCTCTGGCGTGGTGCCGTGGGTGTCCAAACGAAAATAACGGCCCAATCCGGCAGACGGGTCCTCCAGCCTGTTGCCCTGTGGCTCCACCAGGAGGAAGGGCGAACACGGGCAAAGGCTGGCGAGCTGGCCCCGGTGATCGAGCCGGTTTTGAAATCCTCAGGCTGGAAACACGGCCAGGGGGAAGGTTTCTTGCAGGCCGTTCGTGACGAGAGCGGCCTTCTCACAGGATGGGACCAGGAGCACTACGGGTTTATGCACTTGGGTTTCCAGGAGTTCCTGGCCGCGCGGGAAATTCAAAACCGTGCCTTCAGGGACCGAACCGTCCTCCGGGACCTGGCTGAGCGGTTCGGCGAAAGCTGGTGGCAGGAAGTGACTCTTTTGGCCCTTGCCCTGGAAAATCCTTCTCTCTTCGCTGAATTCATGGGAGAGCTGTTGAAGCAACCAACCTTTGCCAGGCATTCGGACCTGGTGGCCATGTGCCTGGACGAGGCTGCCGAGGTCTCCACAGGGCCTTTTCTCGATTTGCTGGCCATGCAAGGGGGCAAAGACAAAAGGAGCAACAAAGCGTTGTACGAAAGACAGAAGGCGGCTCTAGAGATTCTGTCGCGGCTTGACGATGAGGCTCTTGAAGCGCTTCTTCCCCGTTTTCGAAATCATCCGAGTCGCGAGATTAGGCAGTGGGTCGAGGGCCGTATGGCACAAGCGACCGAGGATGGGATTTATGCAGACCGGGGTGGCTATGGGCTGGCCTTGATTCCAGGGGGCGTGTTTCTCATGGGATCACCCGACTCGGAAGAGGGGCGGTATCCAGATGAAAGCCCCTTGCTTGAGGTGCGCTTGACTGGATTTTATATGGGACGATGTCCGGTCACAAACGCGGAATACGGCAGGTTTCTTTCGGAAAACCCGGACCGCCCCGTACCGAAATACTGGGGAGACCGCCAGTTCAACCAGCCCAAGCAGCCCGTGGTGGGGGTAAGCTGGGAGGATGCAAAGACCTATGCGGCATGGGCCGGGCTGGATCTGGCCACCGAGGCCCAGTGGGAATACGCGTGCCGGGCAGGGATGCAAACACGATTTTACACTGGAGATTTGGAGGCGGACCTGGACCGTGCGGGATGGTACAGCGAGAACGCCGGCGGCAAGACCCATCCGGTGGGCGAAAAAGAACCCAATCCCTTTGGTTTGTATGATATGCATGGGAATGTTTGGGAATGGGTGGAGGACGACTGGCATGATAGCTATAAAGGTGCGCCCAGTGACGGTCGCGCATGGATAGACGGTCCCAGGGGCTCGAACCGGGTCATACGCGGCGGCTCCTGGAACTACCTCGCCAGGTATTGCCGGTCCGCTTTTCGCAACTACTGGCACCTGGGCTACCGTGACCAGCTCGGCGGTTTTCGCCTCGTGAGGTCGTTACCCTGAGGGCTTTTACCCTTTTATTCTTTGCGACAGCCAAAGCGAGGGCAAGCTGGTCGACAAGCGAGCAGGCGTCAGCCATGCGAAGCGAGTAGACCGGCGCGCCCGTGGCGGAAGAAACTGAGGTTAGCAATTGCTGATCAAAATCTTCTTTGTTCGGTTAACCCGTTGGCCCGTTAGCCAGTTAGGCCAGTTTGATGGAACATCTGGATTGACTAAATATTTACTTCTGCCTCTGTGGCTGCAGTTGAGGCGAAACCCCTAAGTTCACCGTATAGGAATTTTCATTTATTCCTATGGAATTCTGAAGTGTTGGCCCGCCCTGGTGCGACAAAATTAGAATAGGCTGTCAATGGTGTCATCTTCGCTCATGTCAGCTACACAGTCTA
>CAZSUQ010000572.1:0-4175 GCA_964609935.1 uncultured Thermodesulfobacteriota bacterium
CCCACCGTGGTGGACACCCTGCAGCTGGCCATGGTTTCTCTGCTGGCGTTTCTCGTTGTTTCCCTGGCGGTGGTTCCCGGCCTGCGCCACATTTTCAGGCTGAGGATTTCAGAGGTGGTCCGTGCAAGTCAGATCGGTTGAATTCCCCTGCATGATGAGATGAAGCAATGAAGATCACGTTTATTCGACCCAACATGGTGGAGGAGCGATCCGCTGACGCCATGCAGCCGCTGGCCTTTGCCGCCCTTTCCGCAGAGACGCCGGCGGATGTGGAAACCGAATTGTTTGACGAGTGTATCGAACCGGTTCCCCTTGACCTGGAAACCGATCTGGTGGCCCTCTCCGCGCATACCTTCTCGGCCCGGCGGGCCTATCAGATCGCGGACCGATTTCGCAATCGCGGCATCCCCGTGGTGATGGGGGGGTATCATCCCACCTTTCTGCCCGAGGAAGCCCTGGAACATGCGGACGCAGTTGTGGTGGGTCCGGCGGAGGGACAGTGGAGAGGCGTTGTGGAGGACGCCGGGAAGCATCGCCTTCAGCGGATCTACCGGGCTAAGAGTGTGGTTCCGGGGGATCGCCTGCGGTACGACTGTAGGATATGTCAGGGAAAGCGTTACAACCCGGTCTTCCCGGTGGAATTCTCACGGGGGTGCAGGTTCGCCTGCGAATTCTGTTCTGTGAGTGCCTTTAACAACTTCACCTTTCAAACAAGACCGGTGGACAGGGTCATGGAGGATATTGAAAAGGCAGGGGCGGAGAGAATCCTCATCGTGGATGACAATGTGTTTTCCCACCGACAGGAGGCAAAGCGGCTGTTCGAAAGGCTCGTCCCCATGCGCATTAAATGGGGATGCCAGATCAGCATCGATGTGGCAAAGGATGACGCCATGCTGGCGCTGATGGCAAAGAGCGGTTGCATCTTCTTTCTGGTGGGATTCGAATCCCTTCGGAAGGGAAACCTGAAACAGATGAAAAAGGGGTCGAATGTCTCCTGCGAAGACTGCTCCGGCGCCATTGAGAAGATCAACGACCACGGCATCATGATCTATGCCTCCTTTGTCTTTGGCTATGACTTCGACACCACGGATGTGTTCGAGGAAACCGTGGCGTTTTCCATGAAACACAAGTTCGCTCTGGTGAACTTCAACACCCTGAACCCCATGCCCGGGACGGCCTTGTACGATCGATTGAAATCCGAGGGGAGGCTCATCGAGGAGAGGTGGTGGCTTCACGAGAAGTACAAATACGGGGAGGTGATGTTCCGTCCACGGCAGATGACACCACAGGAACTCAAGGAAGGCTGCATCCGGGCAAGGCTCGCGTTCAGCCGGTACTCCTCGATCCTCCGGCGTGCCTTTCACCGGAAGGCAAACAGCCGCAACATGGGAAATTTAGGCCTCTACCTGATTGCAAACTGGATAACGAGGAAGGAAACCAGGAACAAGATGGACCGGATTCAGCGGGAAAACCCGGCATGAGGTCCAGGATGGACCTTTCTCACGAATCCAGGAGATCCGCTAGGACCTCGGCAAAGTGGTCCACGATCCAGAAGTGGCCCGCATGGGAAAGGAGGCGGCACGAGCAGTTCGGAAGGGACGCGGCGAGCCTCCTGGCCATGGCAACCGGGATGAACCGGTCCTCCATCCCGTGAAACATGCGAATCGGTGGAGACAGCGCCTCCAGGGGAAATCCCCATGGGCGCGTGTAAAGATGGGCCTCGGTGGCCATGTGGGCTCCACCCTGCCGGAATGCTTCCAGGTATTCTTCACGAATCAGCTCGAAAACCCGTTTTCGTAAAAGTATGGTTCTGTCCGCGGACCCGGACGTGATCCGTGCCTGCATGGCAATGGCGTGTGGGAAATGTTTCACGCCCAGGGCCAGAAGATCTGCAGGAAAGCGTCCGGCAGAGGGAACCCGCTCGATGAGGGAAAACAGGAAGGAGAGGTGGGGAGGGAGATCCTTTCGGCTCTGTTTCCGGTGGAGCGGGGCAATGCCGCTCACGATGGCCACACGCGACACGCGGTCAGGCAGCTCGGATGCGCATGCAAGTGCATAGGGCGACCCTCCGGAGTATCCCACAACCGAAAAACGGGAAAGATCCAGTGCGTCGGCCAGGCAGGAGATGTCCGAGGCAAAGTCCAGGACATGGCGGCCCGGATCCGGGTCCGATCGGCCGAATCCGGGTCGGTCGGGAACGATCAACCTCACATCCTGATCCCGAACGGGTTCTTCCACCAGGTGACCGAAAAGTCGCGACCCGGGCCAGCCGTGAAGAAGGATCACAGGGGCCCCATTCGGGTTGCCCCACAGGGCATAGGAGAGCCGGCGGCCATCATCCAGGGAGATCGTGCAGTCCTGCCTTGAAGTGCTCTTCCCGTTCATTGGTGGTTTCGCTATTCAAGTGGAAAAGGCCGGGTCTGGGTTGAGCCGATATACATACCACAAAACAAGGCAGAGACAAATGGGTAAAAGTACTTATCCGTACCCATTGCGGGAGAAGCCCAAAAGGTTTGCTCTGCTTGAAGAATGCTACCAAGGAGAACCCTGGAATCGCCCGATGGATGATCGGTCAGGGATTCCTGTTTTTCCTCAAGGTGTGGGACAGGCGCGGCAGGATCCGTCCGGTCCTTTTTTTGTAATCGAGATACGCGTCACCGAATTTCTCGGTGAGAATCGCCTCTTCTTCACGCATGCGGAGTGTGATGGGGATCACGTAAAACCCGAAAAGATAGATACCGATGAGGCCGTTGGAGGAGATGAGGAAAAGAGAGAAATGAAGGAGGAACCAGACCGCGTACATGGGATGCCGGACCCTGGTGTACGGGCCTGTTGTCACAAGGGTGTGCTTTTCTCGAATGGACAGGGTAAACGAGCAGTTCAAGGACAGGGCTTGGTGGACCCGCACGAGAAGAACATGGGAAATGAATCCGAGAAGGACCCCGATCCAGCGAAGCCAGGAAGGCATGGGAAGGGCAGCCCATTGGATGATACGAGGGAAGCCGATGTAGGCCACGAGCAACAGGATCCCGATAAGGTAAAAGAGTGCCTGCAGGGACATGCTCAGGCTCGACTCTCGGGTGGTTGCCTCCCCTTTGTGCCTGTCCGCCCTGCGTACAAAATAGAATCTGAGCAGCAGTCCCCCAAGGATGACGACAGCGGTCATGGCTCGGAAGCGTATTTCTGTTTCCATGTGTTCTTCCCGGAAAGATCAATCATTTCGGTGTGCAAGGGCTTCGCATAGAATCTCGGTGGCGCCCTTCGCCAGCTTTTCGGCTTTGTCTCTGGAAATCAAGGGCTCGTTGAAGACGTAGTTTATGAACATTTCTCCGTTCACGGTGGCTACGAGAGCCACAAAATAGCCCGTATTCAAGAGACTCACACCACCGCTGTATGATTTGATACGGAAGGGCCCCAGCCCTTCAGGAAATTCCACCACACCGCCATTTGAGACGCCGGTGCCCCTGTAGTTCAGCATCGTGCGTTCCAAAAGTCTTGCATAGAGGAGCGATCCTCGTTTCCCCTTTGGCAAGAGTCTCTCTAGAAGCGGAACGAGCCAGCTCGTACTCGCAAGGGTTGCCAGGTGCCCTTCCCGCCTCACCTTCTCCTTGAGGTCCTGCCTCACCTCGCGCGCCAGATCCCAGAATGGCTTCTCCTTCCACACATTCTGGACGGTCCAGAGCACGGAAACGAAAATGCCCTGTTCCTCCGTGACCGGGGGGGAGAGCCGGGAACGGACATCCACCGATGATGTGCACGCCAGGGGGCGAGGGGCTCCGTCCGTCATTTGTTTCGATACGGCAAGGAGGCTGGCTGCGCAGAGGGCGCCGTGAACGGTTGTGTTTTCTTCCCTAGCCCGGGCGACGAGTCGTTCAGTGAATGCCCGGTCGAATCGATAGTGAATCAATCCCGATCGGCGCTGCTCAAAGGGAGGCCAGGCGTCCAGGGCGAGCCTCCTGGGGAGGCCGGCCCTTTTCAGGTTTTGGAGAAAATCACGGACCAGGAAGCGGATCATCCTAATAAAACCCCGAACCCCCCTGGCCCTGGCCGGGAGTCTTTCCTCCATGGACAACGGGATGGGTAGGGGAGGAAGCCCGGGCTCGGGAGATTCCGGTTCGGCAGCAGCCGCCACGAGAAGGTCGCGCAGAAGGTAAGCGCATGCAAATCCGTCTGCG